>NZ_JAGHKE010000062.1:0-15391 GCF_017889395.1 Allofournierella sp.
TTTGCGCAGGACGGCTGGCGGGTGGCCCCCTTCAAAAGCCAGAATATGGCGCTGAACAGCTGCATCACCGCTGACGGGCTGGAAATGGGCCGCGCCCAGGCGGTGCAGGCCCAGGCCGCCGGGTGCGAGCCGGATGTGCGGATGAATCCCATCCTGCTCAAGCCCAGCAGCGACACCGGCAGTCAGGTGATCGTGAACGGCGAGGTCTGGGGCGACTACTCGGCGGCAGACTACTTCAAAAATAAAACCCAGCTGATTCCCCATGTGCTGAAGGCCTACAACAGCCTGGCGGAGGAGAACGACATCCTGGTCATCGAGGGCGCGGGCAGCCCGGCGGAGATCAACCTGCGGGAAAATGACATCGTGAACATGGGCCTGGCCGAGCTGGTGGATGCACCGGTGCTGCTGGCGGGCGACATCGACCGGGGCGGCGTGTTTGCCCAGCTGTACGGCACGGTGGCACTGCTGAAAGAAGAGGAGCGCAGGCGGGTCAAGGGCCTTATCATCAATAAATTCCGGGGCGATGTGGGCATTCTGCGTCTCGGCCTTACCCAGCTGGAGGAGCTTACCGGCTTGCCGGTGGTGGGCGTGATTCCCTATACCCGGGTGGACATCGACGATGAGGACAGCCTGGCCCCTCGCCTGAGTGCTCACGAAGCCCACCGGCCGGTGGATGTGGCGGTGATCCGGCTGCCGCACATCTCCAATTTCACCGACTTTTCCCCGCTGGAAAGTCATCCCGCGCTGGGTGTGCGTTATGTGGAGCAGGCCGCCGGGCTGGGTGCGCCGGATCTGATTATCCTGCCCGGCACCAAAAGCACCATGGCAGACCTTGGCTGGATGCGCCAGAATGGTCTGGAAGCAGCAGCGCGCAGGCTGGCAGCGGCCGGAACCCCGGTGCTGGGGGTTTGCGGCGGCTACCAGATGCTGGGCCAGACCTTGCGGGACCCGGAGGGTGTGGAGCAGGCGGGCGAGATGCGCGGCATGGGCCTGTTGCCCTGCGAGACCGAGTTCACCCCCAGCAAGGCCCGTACCCGTACGGCGGCAAAGGTGCTGGCCGGGCCCTTGGCCGGGGCGTCGATTCAGGGGTATGAGATCCACATGGGCCGCACGAAACAGCTGGCGGGCCAGCCTCTGTGCCTGCTGGAAAACGGCCAGGAGGAGGGCGCGGTGCAGGGCAATGTGTTCGGCACCTACCTGCACGGCCTGTTCGATGAGGGCTCGCTCACCGAGGCCCTGGCCGACTGGCTGCTGGCCCGCAAGGGCATTGCCCGGGAAAACTTCCGTCCCCAGAGCCACTGGGACTACCAGCAAAGCCAGTATGATCTGTTGGCGGATGCGGTGCGTGCCAGTCTGGATCTGGACGCAGTTTACCGGGCCATGGGGTTAGAAAATCCCAATTCGACTCAATAACACAAAATGCGCAGAGCGCGCGGCATTGCCGAAACGGCAAACCGCGCGCTTTGCGCATTTTTATAGGTGAGAAAACAAAAATTAGAAGAAATCAAACATAGAACAGCATGTCGCTGTAGGTGGGCAGCGGCCAGACGGAACGGTCCACCAGCTGCTCCAGACGGTCAGCCGGGGTGCGTACCGCATCCATTGCGGGAATCAGCGTTTGGGCACACCAGCTTGCAGCACCGGCAACATCCTCAGCCATCGGGTCGGCCAGATGGCCTTCCAGCTGGTCGGCAGCTTGGATGAGCTGACCGGTGAGGGAGGAAATGTGGCGGGCCAGTGTCTCCTCCTGGGGAACCTCAATGCCCAGCTGCTTTTTGGTGCTTACGCCCTGGGCCAGGCCGGTAGCATAGTTGACACAGGCGGGCGAGATGCGGCAGCGCACCAGATCCAGCAGGGTCAGCGCCTCAATGCGGATGGCCTTGGCGTATTCATCCAGCAGGATGTCCTGACGGGACTGGATCTCATCCTGGGTGTAAACACCATGCCAGGCAAACAGCTCCACGTTCTTCGAGTCGGTGTAGTGAACCAGCGCCTCAGGGGTGGTGCGGAAGTTGGAAAGGCCACGGCGCGCGGCCTCGACCTCCCAGTCGTGACTGTAGCCATTGCCGTTGAACAGGATGCGCTGGTGAGCGGTAAGCTCACTGCGAATCAGCTCCAGCAGAGCGCGGGGCAGATCGTCGGCCTGCTCCAGCACATCGGCAAACTGCCGCAGCGATTCTGCCACAGCGGTGTTCAGCATCACGTTGGTGCAGGCGATGTTGAAGGAGGAGCCGGGCATACGGAACTCGAACTTGTTGCCGGTGAAGGCGAAGGGACTGGTGCGGTTGCGGTCCGAGGTATCCTTGGGCAGGTTGGGCAGCACCACAGCGCCGGTATCCAGCACGGTGGGGGCGTTGGGCTGGCAGGGCTTGCCTTCCACCAGGCAGTCGATCACAGCCTGCAGCTCGTCGCCCACATACATGGAAACGATGGCCGGAGGCGCTTCGTTGGCACCCAGACGGTGATCGTTGCCTGCACTGGCCACGCTGATGCGCAGCAGATCCTGATAATCATCCACCGCCTTGATCACAGCGGTCAGGAACAGCAGGAACTGGGTATTCTCAGCAGGAGTAGTGCCGGGGTCCAGCAGGTTTTCGCCCGCATCGGTGGACAGCGACCAGTTGTTGTGCTTGCCGCTGCCGTTCACGCCCTCAAAGGGCTTCTCGTGCAGCAGGCAGGCAAAGCCGTGGCGGTCGGCAACCTTTTTCATTACCTCCATGGTCAGCTGGTTGGCATCGGTGGAGATGTTGGCGGTGGCAAAGATGGGAGCCATCTCATGCTGGCAGGGGGCCACCTCGTTGTGCTCGGTCTTAGCCAGAATGCCCAGCTTCCACAGCTCCTCGTCCAGATCGGCCATGAAAGCCTTGACCCGGGGCCGCAGGGAACCGAAGTAGTGATCCTCCAGCTCCTGGCCCTTGGGGGCGGGAGCGCCCACCAGGGTGCGTCCGGTCAGAATCAAATCGGGGCGGCGGGCGTAATCTTCCTTGTTGATCAGGAAATACTCCTGCTCAGGCCCGATGGTGGCGTTTACCCGCTGCACGTCCTTGCCGAACAGGGCCAGCACACGGACTGCCTGCTTGCTGATGGCGTCCATGCTGCGCAGCAGCGGAGTCTTTTTGTCCAGCACCTGACCGGTGTAGCTGCAGAAGGCGGTGGGGATGCACAGGGTATCGTCCTTGATGAAGGCGTAGCTGGTGGGGTCCCAGGCGGTATAGCCGCGGGCCTCAAAGGTAGCACGCAGCCCGCCGGAGGGGAAGCTGGAGGCGTCCGGCTCGCCCTTGACCAGCTCCTTGCCGGAGAAGTCCATAATCACGCTGCCGTCGCCGCAGGGGTTGATAAAGCTGTCGTGCTTTTCGGCGGTGATGCCGGTCATGGGCTGGAACCAGTGGGTGAAATGGGTAGCACCCTTGCTCACGGCCCAGTCCTTCATGCAGGCGGCCACCACATCGGCCACACTGGGGTCCAGGGGAGCGCCCCGCTGGATGGTATTTTTCAAAGAACGGTAAACTTCCTTGGGCAGGCGGGCCTTCATGACCTTGTCATTGAATACCATACTGCCAAACAATTCCGGTACATGATTCATATGTCACAGCTCCTTTTCATATTTCAAAGCAAAAATGTGCGGATACGCTTACAGCAGGGGGATTCCGGCAGCCTCGCACTGCTCCCGCATGGCTTTGGGCCACAGGCTGGCCTGTACTTCACCGATGTGAGCCTTACCCAGCAGCAGCATGCACAGGCGGCTCTGGCCGATGCCGCCGCCCATGGTCAGGGGCAGAGTGCCGCCCAGCACGCCCTTGTGGAAGGGCAGCTCCAGCCGCTCGGGGCAGTCAGCCGCTTTACACTGACGCTCCATGGCTTCGGCGTCCACCCGGATGCCCATGCTGGAAACCTCCAGCGCACAGCCCAGAACGTCGTCCCAGAACAGCAGGTCGCCGTTCAGGCTCCAGTCATCGTAGTCCGGGGCGCGTCCATCATGGGGCTTGCCGCTGGCCAGAGGTGCGCCGATCTGCATGATAAAGGTGGTAGGGTGCTGCTCCACATAAGCGTTCTCCCGCTGACGGGGCGTCAGGTCGGGCCACAGATCCTCCAGCTGCTGGGTGGTCACAAAGCTCACATGCTCGGAAAGATTTACGCACAGCTGAGGATAGGCTTTCTTGACCTCCTCCAGCGTGGCGCAGACGGCGCTCACGATGGAACGCACGGTGTTCTTCAGGTATTCCTCGGTACGTGTCTCTCGGGTGATGACCTTTTCCCAGTCCCACTGATCCACATACACCGAGTGCAGCTCATCCAGCTCCTCGTCCCGGCGGATGGCGTTCATATCCGCATACAGACCGGTGTCCGGTGCGAAGCCGAAGCGGCCCAGTGCCTGGCGCTTCCACTTGGCCAGGCTGTGTACCACCTGGGCATCCTTTTCCAGCTCGGGAATGGCGGGAATGTCAAAGGAGACCGGACGCTCCACGCCGTTCAGATCATCGTTCAGTCCGGTGGTGGGGTCCACGAACAGGGGAGCGGTGGCCCGGGTCAGTCGGAGCTGTCGGGTCAGATGTGCGGGAAAGCACTGCTTGATCATGCCGATGGCACTCTGAGTCTCGTAAAGGCTCAGAGCAGGTCGATAGGTCTGTTTCATAATAAATTCCCTCCTTAAAAGTTACCCTCTATATCACGCCGGGCAATTGCCCAGGAACGTGCGCAGAATGGCGAGTCCCACCTCGCCGCTTTTTTCCGGGTGAAACTGTACCCCGGTAATATTGCCGCGCTGAACGGCGGCGCAGATGCGGTGCCCACCATACAGCGTATCCGCCAGCCGGTCGGCCTGGCGCGCAGGCATCGCCCGGTAGCCGTGTACAAAGTACACCTGGCTCTTCGCCGGGATGGCTTCCAGAGTGCTGCCCGAAAAGCCCTCCCGCTGCTGGGCGGGATACAATGGCGCCCAGCCAATGTGCGGTACCCGCAGCGGCTGGCCCTGGGTGGTATGGCCGGGAATGGCCTCCACGGTGCCTGGCAAAAGGCCGATGCCGGGAGTAATTCCGCCTTCGCTGCTGGAATCGAACAGAAACTGCATTCCCAGGCAGATGCCCAGCAGAGGAACACCCTGCCTTGCCCTGGTGCAGACCGCCCGGGCCAGGCCGCTTTCCCGCAGCAGGTTCATGCCGTCGGCAAAGGCACCCACACCGGGCAGAACCAGCGCACCGGCCGCGGCCACCTGATCAGGGGTGGAGGCGTATTCCACTGTCGCGCCGCAGTATTCCAGGGCGCGCTGCACGCTCAAAAGATTACTGCGCCCGTAATCCACAATGGTTACTATTGGATGCATGGTCTCACCTCCACACCATTTTCCGCCAGCTCCTTTTTCAGCTGGGGAATGGTTGATTGCTTGTAATGCAGCAGGCTGCCCATTGCCACGGCACCTGCGCCCAGGCGGGCGGCCTGCATCAGATCGCCGGAATTGCTTGCGCCGCCTGCCGCGATCACCGGGATGGTCACCTCACTGCACACCGCCTCAATCAGCTCCTGGTCCAGACCGCGGCGCACGCCCTCCCGGTCCACACCGGTGAGCAGAATCTCGCCCGCGCCCAGCTGCTGGGCTTCGCGGGCCCATTCCAGAACGTCCCGCCCGGAGTGCTCCCGGCCGTTGTCGTAATAGGCTTCCCAACCGGCGGCGAGGTTCAGCGGGTCCCGGCGCTTGGCCTGGATGCTCAGCACCATGCACTGGCTGCCAAAGGCCCGGGCCACCTCGCTGATCAGCTGGGGACGGAGCAGGGCGGCGGTGTTGATGGCCGCCTTGTCCGCGCCTGCCTTCAGCACGGTACCCACATCCTCTACGCTGCGCAGGCCGCCCCCGGCGGTGATGGGGATGAACACATCCCGGGTGACCCGCTCCAGAATACCGCTCAGGTTGTTGCGGCCGTACAGGCTGGCCACCGTGTCCAGATAAAGCAGCTCGTCGATGCCCTGCCGGTAATAGTCCAGCGCAAAGTCGTGGGGATCGCCCAGCTTGCGCAGGCCCTCATACTGGATGCCCTTCACCAGATACCGGTCTTTTACGTCCAGCCGGGCAATGAGCCGAAGTGCCGCGCTCATTTGGCACCGCCTTTTTCCGGTGCGCCGAAGCCGCACAGGCTCGGTCCCTCAAAAGGAGTGTGCCGCAGGCTCCAGACGCCGTTTTCGTACTGCCACAGATGGGGCGAGCGGAACCGGTCCGCCAGATGCATGAAGTAGTCCAGATCCATTGTGGGCTGCTCGAAGCAGTCGGCTGCTTTGCCGAAGTGCTCCTTGTCGATGGAGATGTAACGGAAGAACTCATCGGCGAATCGGCTGGGGAATTCGCCGTCGTATTTCTTGCACAGCAGCACCGCCTCATCCCGGTCGATCTCGTTGTTGCGAATCTCCTGCGCCGCGTCGTAGGTGCAGCGGCCGATGCCGTATTTGATGTAGGTGGTGTAGTAGAAGAAGTCATCTACCTTGTCGTCGATGGAGTTGTATTTGGAGTAGGTACCGGCGGTGCGCTCCGGGCTGGGCATGAACCCGCCGTGCTCCACGCTGTAGTAGTATGCACCCTGAGGATGCCATTTTTCGTAATAGCCCATGTAGTGCACCTGGATGTTGTTCTTTTCCAGATCACTGGTCTCGCAGGGCAGGTAGATGGCCAGGTCCGCCTTGTCCACACCAAAATCCTCCTCCAGCTGGCGCAGCGAAACGCCGCCCAGATAGATGTGATCGAAATCGTTGGTGGCAAAGAAGTGTTCGTCCCGCAGCGCGCTGTCGTTATCTGCGATAGGGTTGCCGAACTCGGCCTCGTTCTCGCCGTAGAACACCAGAGGAATGCCGAACTTAGCGGCCATCTTGGGTGCCAGCTGCTTCTGGCCCAGAATGAAGGGCTGGAAGGGATGGAACAGGTTCTCAGTGGCCAGGCGGGTGAGCAGCCGGTGGGTCAGGCCATTGGGGGTGCACAGATAATTGTCGAATCCGGCGTGAATCCAGGCCTCGAAATTTTTCCAGCCCCAGTCAGTGTAGATGTGGGGCGCCCAGGTTACGGTGAGCGGATGCATGCCGTATTTGTACTTCAGAAGATGGGCGGCGTAAAAGCTGTCCTTGCCGCCGCTGCCCGGTACCAGGCAGTCGTAGCTGCCGTCATTTTTGCGGTATTTGTCGCACAGCTCTCGCAGCTGACGCTCCCGGTCGGCCCAGTCAATTTTACCTTCCTTGTTGTGACAGGCGTGGCAGGCGTCGCATACGCCGTCCTCCTGAATAACCATGGTCTTCTTTGCGGAATGAATGGTGTGCTCAAACTCATAGCAGCTGTTGGGTTTCTGGTTGCTCATTACACACTCACGGCAGAACTGCACGTTCTTGGGCAGGCCATAAAAGGCTTTGCGCTCTTGCGGTGCAAGATCGGGTGCGTAATCCTCGTAATGAATCGGCAGATGCCGGGGAAGTTTCTGCATAAAATGTCCCTCTCTTTTTATGGTTTAAAAGCAAAGGCGCCTGCACAAAGCCCGGGGAGAAATCTCCTCAAGCATTCATGCAGGCGCCTTTGCCTGTTTGGCGTATTTATTATCAATTGTGAAATGGAAAAAGCAGTTATAAAAGGCCTTCGTCTTCCAGTCTTCGCATGATTTCCAGTGCGGCCTCCCGGCTGGAGATGCGGCCGTCCATGGCCTCTTTTTCGATTAAACGGTGGGCCTGTTCTTCGGTCAGCCCCCGGCAAAGCGCCAGCGCACATTTGGCCTGGCTGATGATCCGGGCTTCGTCCAGCCGCTTGGTCAGGCGGCGGTTTTGCGCGGTGAGCTTCTGCAGCCGCTGGCGGCCGGTTCGGATCAGCCGCAGCGCAAAAGCGGTTTGCTGGCGGGAAAGGGGTTTGGCAAGCACGAAGACTCCGTATTTTTCCAGCCCGGCGGCCAGCTTGTCGGCCTGGGGTCCGGGGCAGAGGAGAATGGCATCCATACCGGCATCCGCCGCCTGTACGGCCAGCTCCCGGCCGAATTCATCGGGGAGCGGCGCGTTGATCACCAGGGTTTCGAAGGAGCCGCCGCACATGGCTCGTCGGGCTTCCCCGGCGTTGGCGCAGCACTGTGCAGGCTGACCGGCGGCAAAAAATGCCCGCAGCGTTTCGTGGTATTGCTTGTCGCTTGCGATCAGAACACCCGGCATCCCCGTTCACCTCACTTTTCGAAACCAATGGTCAGATCCGTTCAAAGTACTGGCGGATCTCATATTCATAGGGTTTGCTTTCTGCGGCGTAGGCATCCGCCTCCCGCTGCTTGTGGCCCAGATAATCCACCAGCAGTTTTTCCGGCAGAACCTGCTTTAAGAACTCGCTTTCCCGGGCCAGAGCCAGCGCTTCGTCCAGGCTGGCGGGCAGCGGGGTAAGTCCGGCAGGCCGGGCAAATGCGTCATAGTCCGCAGCGGCGGGCAGGCTTAGTCCTTCCTGTACACCCTCAAACCCGGCAGCCAGCAGCAATGCGGTTACATAATAGGGATTGCAGGAGGGGTCCGGACTGCGCAGTTCCATGCGGCAGTCGGGTCCGCTGGCAGCAGGCACACGCACCAGAGAAGAACGGTTCTGGCAGGACCAACTTACCACACCCGGCGCTTCGCAGCAGCCCAGCCGTTCATAGGAGCCGGGCAGCGGGTCAGCAAAAACGGTGATCTCGGGAATGCGCCGCAGAATACCTGCCAGGAAAGCGGCAGCAGTGGGGTGCGGGTCGGTGCGGAAATTCTCAAACAGATTCACGCCGTTCTGGAAGATGGAAAGATTGATGTGCAGCCCGCTGCCGCTCTCGTCCTGCAACGGTTTTGGCAGGAAGGAGGCGAACAAGCCGTTCTGGGCGGCAATGGCTTTTACTGCGGCCCGCATGGTCATCAGGTCATCTGCCGCGTGCAGGGGAGAAGCGCACCGGAAATCGATCTCGTTCTGGCCGGGACCTTGTTCGTGATGGCTTCGCTCGGGCTGGATGCCCATCTCCTCCAGCGTCAGGCAGATTTCACGCCGAACGTTTTCGCCCCGGTCCATGGGAGCGATGTCGAAGTAGCCCGCCCGGTCGAAAGGCTCCAGGGTGGGGCGGCCCTTTTCATCGGTTTCAAACAGATAAAACTCACATTCCGGACCCAGCAAAAACCGGTATCCGGCCTGTGCCGCCTTTTGCTCCATGGTCTGCAGCAGGTGCCGCCCGTCGCCCTCGAAGGGGCGGCCGTCCGGGTATTTGATGTTGCAGAAGAACCGGCCCACGCAGCCCTCGCTGGGCCGCCAGGGAAGAATGGCGAAGGTGTCCAGATCCGGAGCGAGGAACAGGTCCGACTCCGCAACGTTGGCAAAGCCCGCAATGGCGGAAGCGTCAAAGGAGATGCCGCTTTCCACCGCGTGAGGCAGCTGGCTGGCCATAATGGCAATGTTCTTCTGTACGCCGAACATATCGCAGAAGGCCAGGCGAATGAACTTGATGTCGTTTTCTTCTATGAACTGCATAAGCTGCGAAAGGGTGTGGCTCATGGACAATTCCTCCTTGAATGCCGGGAATAAAAAAGGACAAAGGCGCCGCAAATCCGTGGGGGATCGCAGCGCCTTTGCTGTACCAATAGCTGCATTATAGCCCCCAAACGGCGCCGCGTCAAGGGGGCAAGCGACTGCAAAAAGCAATTTTTTGTCTTTGCACAAAAGTTGCACGCATTTGCCCAGAGTGCTTTGTCGGAACTGCGGGAAAGTGTTAAAAGAGTAAAAAAACACTTGACTTTTGCTTTAATGCGGTGCTATGATAACGCATACGAACAAAGGCGTTCGCATCGATGCAAAGGCACCGGTGCGGGCGCTTTTTTGTTTTCCGCGCTGTGCGGGGAAAAGGAGGAGAACCATGTTAAAGGAAGGCCAGGTGCGTATCCCGTCCGGATGCGCCATCAGCGGGGTATTTGCCAGGGATGGCCAGCCCATCAGCGGCGAGGTGATCCGCCGCTCCATCGCGGTGATGCACGAGCGCAGCAACGGGTTGGGCGGCGGTTTTGCCGGTTATGGCATTTACCCGCAATACAAAAACCATTATGCGCTGCATGTGTTTTATGATGATATGACCGCCCGGGAGGAGTGCGAACGGTTTCTGGACCGACATTTTGATGTGATCAACCTGTCCAAGATTCCCACCCGACCCACGCCCAAAATCAAGGACGCGCCGCTGATCTGGCGGTATTTTGTACAGCCGCTGCCCCACAAGCTGGCGGACAGTCATCTGGACGAAAAGGAATATGTTGCCCGCTGTGTGATCCGCATCAACGATCAGCTCAAGGGCTCGTATGTGTTTTCCTGCGGTAAGAATATGGGTGTGTTCAAGGCGGTGGGCTACCCGGAGGACGTGGCGGACTTCTACCGTCTGGAGGAATACGAGGGCTATTCCTGGACGGCTCACGGCCGGTATCCCACCAATACCCCCGGCTGGTGGGGCGGTGCGCACCCCTTTGCGCTGCTGGATCTGTCGGTGGTCCACAATGGTGAGATTTCTTCCTACGATGCAAACCGCCGTGCGGTGGAGATGTACGGCTATCGCTGCAATTTGCTCACCGACACCGAGGTCATTACCTATACATTAGATTATCTGCTGCGCCATCAGGGCCTCACATTGGAGGAGGTTGCACAGGTGGTGGCTGCCCCCTTCTGGAGTGAGCTGGCCGCCATGCCCCAGCCGGAGCACAAGCAGCGCCGTTTCCTGCGCCAGATGTACAGTGATCTGCTGATCACCGGCCCGTTCTCCATTCTGGTGGGCTTCGAGGGCGGCATGATGGCCCTGAATGACCGGCTCAAGCTGCGCAGTCTGGTGGTGGCCGAGCGAAGCGACCGGGTATATTTTGCCAGTGAGGAGGCCGCCATCCGGGCGGTTGAACCGGAGCTGGACCGTATCTGGGCGCCAAATGGCGGCGAACCGGTGATCGTGCGGCTGAAGGAGGAGGAACGGAAATAATGAAGATACAATGGGATACACCCCGCTTTGCGGTCCTTCGGGATCGGGAGCTGTGCGTGAACTGCCGCATCTGTGAGCAGCAATGCGCCTTTGGTGTGCATAAAAAGGATGAAAAAACCGGGAAGATGCGGGCAAACGCTGCCCTGTGCGTGGATTGCCAGCGCTGCGTGGCCTGCTGCCCCACCGGGGCGCTGCAGATCCGCCCGGCGGAAAATACCTTCCGGCCCCATGCGGGCTTGACCCAGGATGCCCGGCAGGAGATCTACCGGCAGGCAGCCACCGGCGGTGTGCTTCTGTCCAGTATGGGCAGTTCGCAGAAGGAGGTGCCCTGCTATTGGGATAAGCTGCTTCTGAATGCCTCTCAGGTGACCAACCCGCCCATCGACCCCCTGCGGGAACCCATGGAAACCGAGGTCTATCTGGGCCGTCGCCCAGATAAGGTCCACCGTGGGCCGGACGGCAAGTTGGATACCACCCTGCCGCCGCATCTGGAATTGAAGACCCCCATCCTGTTTGCGGCCATGAGCTACGGAGCAATCAGCTACAATGTGCATGCGGCCCTCAGCCGGGCGGCCCAAGCGCTGGGCACCTATTACAATACCGGTGAGGGCGGCCTGCATCGGGATCTGTATCCATATGGAGCCAATACCATCGTGCAGGTTGCCTCCGGCCGGTTCGGCGTGCACCGGGAATACCTGATGGCAGGCGCAGCCATTGAGATCAAGATCGGTCAGGGCGCAAAGCCCGGCATCGGCGGACACCTGACCGGGGCCAAAATTGTGGGCGATGTGGCCCGCACCCGCATGGTGCCGGAGGGCATGGATGCCATCAGTCCAGCGCCCCATCACGACATCTATTCCATTGAAGACCTGCGCCAGCTGGTGGCCTCGCTGAAGGAAGCCACCGGCTACACCAAGCCGGTGATCGTGAAGGTAGCGGCGGTACACAACATCGCGGCCATCGCCTCGGGCATCGCCCGCAGCGGCGCGGATGCCATCGCCATTGACGGTTTCCGGGGCGGCACCGGTGCAGCCCCTGCACGAATCCGGGACAATGTAGGTATCCCCATCGAGTTGGCCCTGGCCGCTGTGGACGAGCGGCTGCGCCAGGAGCAGATCCGCCGCCGCATCTCGGTGATTGCCTCCGGCTCCATCCGTAACTCGGCGGATGTGGTCAAGGCCATTGCCCTTGGCGCGGACGCGGTGTCCATCGGCACAGCGGCGCTGTGTGCGCTGGGCTGTCATCTGTGTGCCTCCTGTCATACCGGCCTGTGCAATTGGGGCATTGCCACCCAGCGCCCGGACCTGGCTGCTCGTCTGGACCCGGATGAGGGAGCGCAGCGTCTGGTGAACCTGGTGAACGCCTGGACTCGTGAGATTCGCGAGATGATGGGCGGTATGGGAATCAATTCCATCGAGGCGCTGTGCGGCAACCGGCTGGCGCTGCGGGGCATTGGACTCACCCAGAAGGAGCTGGATATCCTGGGCGTGAAGCACGCCGGGGAATGAGAGAGGGGAGAACCATAGATGAAAATCGATGCCACGGGAATGGAGTATGAGGAGCTGGGCCGCTGCCTGCGCTCCTGTACCGATCCCCATGTTCAAATTCATAATTGCTGCGGCCAGCGATACATCGCCAGCGGCATGCAGGGCCGCGATCTGGAAATCTGGGGGACACCGGGCAATGCGCTGGGAGCCTATCTGGATGGCGGCAGCATCCGGGTTCACGGCAACGCGCAGGACGCGGTGGGTGATACCATGAATGCGGGCACCATCTGGGTGGAGGGCCGCGCAGGCGACGCCGCGGGCTATGCCATGCGTGGTGGCACACTGATGATCCGGGGCGATGTGGGTTACCGGGCAGGCGTTCATATGAAGGCCTTCGGCGACTCCTGCGCCAGCATCGTGATCGGCGGCACGGCAGGCAGCTTTCTGGGCGAGTACCAGGCGGGCGGAGTGATTGTGGTGCTGGGCCTGGGCGCACCGGAGGGCCAGCCGGTGGTGGGCGGCTTCTGCGGCCGGGGCATGTACGGCGGCCAGATTTATCTGAGAAGCACGATACCGCCCCGAGATCTGACCGAAAAGATTCTCTGTCGCCGGGCACAGCAGGCAGACAAGGAGGCCATCCGGCCCCTGCTGGAGCAGTTCTGCACCGCCTTTGATGAAGATCTGGACTCTTTGCTGAATAGCCCCTTCTGGGTGCTGGAGCCCAATCCGGAAAACCAGTACAAAGCCCTTTACGCACCCATGTGACCATGAGATAAAACAAAACACCCTGTTTGCGGAATCGTAGAAAATACGATGCTGCGAACGGGGTGTTTTTTCGTCGAGCAAAAGTTGCTCGCTTCGGTCTGCTGGGTTGGCCTGTAAAAGGAAAGCGCGCCTTCCATCTGCACAATGCGGACGGAAGGCACGCTTTTGTTGAAATGGTGAGAAAGTGCTCAGCCCTTCAGGCAGGCGCGGATCAGCTCACGGAACAGGGGATGAGCGTGGTTGGGGCGGCTCTTGAACTCCGGATGATACTGCACCGCCACAAAGAAGGGATGCTCCGGCAGTTCCATGGCCTCCACCAGACGGCCATCCGGCGAGGTACCGGTGAAGCGCACGCCCGCCTCTTCCAGCACCGGGCGGAAAGCGTTGCTTACTTCGTAGCGATGGCGGTGGCGCTCATGAATCAGTTCAGCGCCGCTGTAAATATCACGCATCCGGCTGCCCACTGCCAGCGCGCAGGGATACGCACCCAGACGCATGGTGCCGCCCTTGGGCAGCTCGCCGGTCTGATCCGGCATCAGGTCGATCACGCACTGGTCGTTCTCCGGGGTGAATTCCCGGCTGTTGGCCCGGGTCAGACTGGCCATATTCCGGGCTGCTTCGATTACGGCGATCTGCATGCCCAGGCAGATGCCCAGATAGGGCAGGGAGTGCTCCCGGGCGTAGCGCGCCGCCAGAATCATACCCTCGATGCCGCGCTGGCCGAAGCCGCCGGGCACCAGAATGCCGTCCACGCCGGCCAGCTGCTCGTTCAGATTTGCTTCGCTCAGCTGCTCCGCATCCACCCAGCGGATGCTTACTGCCGCGCTGTTCTCGTAACCGCCGTGGCGCAGCGCCTCCACAACCGAGAGGTAAGCATCATGCAGCTCCACATACTTGCCCACCATGGCAATAGTCACCGAGCGGTTCAGCTCGTTGATGCGGGTGCACATCTGCCGCCACTCGGTCAGATCCGGCTCCGGCGCGGCAAAGCCGAAGCGACGGCAGACCAGCTCATCCAGCCGTGCACCGTGCAGCATCAGGGGCACATCGTACAGGCTGGGAAGGGTACGGTTTTCGATTACACAGTCCTGCTCCACGTTGCAGAATGCAGCGATCTTCTGCAGGATACCGTCCTCCAGGGGTTCGTCACAGCGGGCGATGATCACGTCCGGCATAATGCCCATACTCTGCAGCTCATGCACCGAGTGCTGGGCGGGCTTGGTTTTATGCTCGCCGGAGCATTTCAGGTAGGGAACCAGTACCACATGCAAAAACAGGCAGTTTTCCCGGCCGACCTCCCGGCTGATCTGCCGGATGGCCTCCAGAAACGGCTGGCTCTCAATATCGCCGATGGTACCGCCGATCTCGGTGATGACCACATCTGCCTTGGTGTATTCGCCCAGGCCGTAAACAAATTCCTTGATCTCGTTGGTTACGTGAGGAATGATCTGCACCGTGTGGCCCAGATATTCACCAGCCCGCTCCTTGTGCAGTACATTCCAGTAGACCCGGCCGCTGGTCAGGTTGGAGAGCTTGTTCAGATCCTCGTCGATGAAGCGCTCGTAGTGACCCAGATCCAGGTCGGTCTCCACACCGTCCTCGGTCACAAATACCTCACCGTGCTGGTAAGGGCTCATGGTGCCCGGGTCCACGTTCACATAAGGGTCCAGCTTCTGGGCAGCCACCTTCAGGCCGCGCTGCTTGAGCAGCCGTCCCAGGCTGGCCGCGCTGATGCCCTTGCCCAGGCCGGAAACCACGCCACCGGTCACAAAAATATGCTTGCTTGCCATAATCCCAATATCCCCCTTGAAGATGGTGTCTTTCATAACGCAATAATAGAAAGAAAAGGCGCCCATCCCGTGAAAGCGGATACTACCGCCTTGGGATGGACGCCTTTGTCCTAACATTTTATATATTATACGCATCCGCAAAGGGAATGTCAATTCCAAAGGTAGCAAAACCGCAGGGAAAAATATTTTCAAAAAATTTGAAAACAGGTGTTGACATTCTCTGAATCCGTGCTATAATAAAACACGTCGCTGAGGTGAACGGCCGAAGCGAGAGAGAATATGCGGATGTGGCGGAATTGGCAGACGCGCTAGATTCAGGTTCTAGTGGTAGCGATACCGTGGGGGTTCAAGTCCCTTCATCCGCACCAGGCCCCCGGTCATTTATGATCGGGGGTTTTTC
>NZ_JAGHKE010000063.1:0-22363 GCF_017889395.1 Allofournierella sp.
TACTGGGCCTTGTCCATGATCTGGCCGAAGAAGGTGTGCAGCCAGTTGGGCTGGCCCTGCATCAGCTGGGCAAATTCCAGAATCTTCAGCGGTGCGTCGTGAGTGAGAATGTAGTCCACCTGCCAGCCAGCGGCTTCCAGGTTGTCGGCGCAGGTCTTCAGCTCCTCGCTGGTGGGCAGCTCGGCCCGCCACCAGTTGATGCCCTCGTCCCGGTCCTCCTTGTCCCAGCTTTCGGCGCCGCCGAAACAGAGCAGCTTTTTGCCCTCAATTTCCAGAATACTGCCCCGCTGAATGTAGTACAGATTGCCGCCGATGTGCCGGGCCTTGCCGCCCATATAATCCACCTCGGGATATTCCTTCAGCAGGTCGAAATTTTCATGGCAGCCGTCGATGAACAGCAGCTGGTAGCGGCGCTTTTGCAGCCATTTCAGCTTTTTCTGTTCCGCCTTGTCACCGCTCCACAAAAAGCCGAAATCCCCCAGAACGATCAGGGTATCCTGCTTTTTCAGCCGCTTTATCTCTTTTTCCGAAAAGCGCTCCACCTCGCCGTGGATATCGCCGGTCACATAAATCAAGCCTTGCCGCCCACCTTTCACCAGAAAAACACTTTATAAACCCTGTAAAAAATGCTATAATACAAGGTAAATCACTGGGCAATCTGCCCGGGAATCAATCACTTTTTTCGGGCATTTTGCCCGTTTGCTCCGCCGCACTCCATCATCGGAATGATGCGGTATTGACCTAAATATTTTAACGCGTTTAAAAGGAAAAGTCCACATGAAAAAATTCATCGCGCTTTTGCTCGCCCTGGTTTTCATGGCCGCGATTTTCGCGCTGCCCGCCGGGGCGGTGGGGTTTGAGCCCCCCTTCGAGATCTCCGGCAAGGCTGCCTACATTGTGAATACCGACACCAACATCATCGTATACGAAAAGAACAGCGAGGAATCGCTGCCCGCCGCCAGTCTGACCAAGATTATGACCTGTATCCTGCTGGTGGAGCAGTATGAGGACCAGCTGGACACCGTGACCGCCGAGCTCACCGCCTCCATCCGGGACTCGCTCTACGGCAAAGGCATGGCCAGCGCGGATATTCTGATGGGTGAGCCTCACACCCTGCGCAGCCTGATGTATGCTGCACTGGTGCCCAGCGCAGCGGACGCTGCCATGATCATCGCCAATACGGTAAGCGGCGGCAGCATCGACAACTTTGTTTACATGATGAACAGCAAGGCCAAGGAGATCGGCTGCTCCGGCACTACCTTTGTGGACCCGGTGGGCATGAGTCTGGAGAATGTGACCACCGCCCGGGACATGTACCTGATCCTGCGCTACGCCATGAGCTTTGACACCCTCAAGGAGACCATGGGTACCCTGAAATGGGATATGGGCCAGGACTACATGCCCAGCCGATACTCCGCCTCCATGCCCTATATGCTCTACAGCACCAACAAGATGCACGACAAAGCCCTGGGCGCGGAATACTACCGGGACTACAACCAGGGCGGCAAAACCGGCACCCTGGAGGACTGGCAGAACTTCGCGGGCTGGCACACCAGCACCGACACCGGCGAAAGCTACATCAGCGTGGTTCTGAACAGCCCCAACTCCATTGACCCCTACGAATACCCCACCAAGCGCCCGGCCCTGTACGAAACCGGCCTGCTCATGGACTGGGTGTTTGAAAGCTTCGCCATCCAGCCCGCCATGCAGGTGGGCGAGCCGTTGGCCGAGGTGAAGGTGAAATACTCCACCGACGCGGACACCGTGATGCTCTACCCGGCAGATGACATGATGACCATCCTGCCCAAGAACACCGACGAGAGCGTGACCCAGAAGACCTATAATCTTCCGGAATATGTCACCGCCCCGGTAAAAAAAGGCGATGTGATCGGCACTGTGACCCTTTCCCTTTCCGGCCAGACCATCGGTGTGGTGGAGCTGACCGCCGACCGGGACCTGGACCGCAACACACTGCTGTTCACCCTGTCCAAGATCGGTGAATTCTTCGGCGGGCTGTACTTCAAGGTGCTGCTCTGCGTGAGCGCCGTGACCGCTGTGGCCTATGTGATTCTCTACTACCGCCATCAGGCCACCCGCAAGACCAACCGTCGGCCCCGCCGACCCTCACTTTGATCCGGCACCCTTGTAACACCAAAAGCGCCCCGTTATCCCTTGCAGGATAACGGGGCGCTTTTTTCTGCCCGGTGGCAACGATCACTCCCGCCGCACACCCAGCCGCCGGGCAATTTCCAGCAGATGCTCCACATCCGCCTGCACCAGACGACCGCGCACATCCGGGGGCAGATTGATCACCACCGGGTTTCCCGCCTGCCAGGCATCCCGGCACTGGTGCACCACCTGCTCGGTATCCAGCAGGGGCTTCTGCTCGTAGATATTGGAGTAAAACCAGCTGAAGCCCTCCCGGGAGCAGACGGTCATCTCGAAGGGCAGATAATAGGTCTCGCCGCCAAAGGTATACAGCTTCGCATCGTCCGGGCGGCAGGGATGGGGGTCCCACAGCCGGAAATCGCAGGGAAACATCCGCAGCGGGTCTCCATTGCGGCAGCGGACCGGCAGATACCGCTCGTCCGGCCCGCCGGCGGTGTCGGTATCCACACCCACTGTATGGTTGATTCCGATCTGGCATTCCGGCTGCAGCCGCTTCACCAGATCATACAGCTCCTCCAGCCTCCACTGGCTGCGGGCCTTATCCCAGCCGCCGTCCAGCCACAGCTCGGCAATGGGGCCGTACCGGCCGTCCATCAGCTCGGTGAGCTGGGCCTGCATGTAGGGAATGTATTCCCCTGCAAAATCCCGGGTATAGCGGGGTTCCGAGCGGTCCCACAACGAGTAGTACAGCCCCAGCGCCAGCCCGTATTTTTTGCAGGCGGCAGCCACCGCAGCCACCACATCGGTGGTGGCTGCCGGAGCAGCGCACGCTGTAATCGGTGGTGTGGGTATCCCACAAACAAAAGCCGTCGTGGTGCTTGGTAATGACCACCACATAGTTCATCCCCGCCTGCCAGGCCGTGCGCACCCACTGGTCCGCGTCGATGGCGGTGGGCTGATAGGACAGGTCGGCGATTCCGCCGTCCGACCATTCCACATTACCAAAGGTGTTCACTCCAAAGTGCAGAAACATACCGAAGCGTCGGTCCATCTGGCGTTTCTGGCCCGCGCTGGGTCTGCGGGCGGGGACGGGTGCAATCAAAGACATGGTATCAGCCTTCCTTTTCGTGATGCAGCCGGATGCGCCCGGCCTTTCGGGTCGATTATACTCAAAATCGCTTGCACAAAAAAGAATGCGGACATAAAATAAATGGAACACCGGTATCTTTTTCAAGGAAAGGGCGGAGGATGTATGGTGCTCTATCAGCCGGAGTTTTTCGGCGCGGAGGACTTCTTCTTTGCGGAGCCGGTGCGGGACGAAAGCTTTCCGCCCCACCTGCACCGCTGCATGGAATGGATGTATCTGGTCAGCGGAAGTGTGGAGCTGCAGCTGGAGGAGGAACGGGAGGTCCTTTTGCCCGGTCAGGGAGCGCTGCTTTTGCCCGGCACCATTCATTCCTTTCGCTGCCTGAGCGCCGGGGAATGGTTTTATCTTTGCTTTGCGCCGGAATGGGTTCCTGCCTTTTGGGAAGGCTCCCGTGCACTGCACCCTGACCGCCCGGTTTTCACCC
This sequence comes from Allofournierella sp., assembly GCF_017889395.1. Classification (NCBI taxonomy): domain Bacteria; kingdom Bacillati; phylum Bacillota; class Clostridia; order Eubacteriales; family Oscillospiraceae; genus Allofournierella; species Allofournierella sp. Next base: position 3,681 of record NZ_JAGHKE010000063.1, read on the forward strand.
CGGACCCGGCGCTGGCCCGGCAGCTGCTGGCGGCGGATGGCCGCGACCGGCTGCACACCAAGGGGCTGCTGTATCTGCTGTGCGCGGAATTTCGGAATCAAACCTCCTGGCAGCCCGCTCCCAAACGGCAGCTGGAGCCGGTGTGCCGCCTGATGGAGCAGGTGCAGGCAGGCTTTGACCAGCCCCTCACGCTGGAGGGCCTGGCCCGGACGATGGGCTACGAGCCCCATTATCTTTCCCGGCTGGTGCGCCAGCGGCTGGGCGTGACCTTCACGGAATACCTGAACCGCTACCGGGTGGCACAGAGCTGCCAGATGCTGCGGGAGCGGGACTGGCCCATCACCCGCATCGCCGGACAGTGCGGCTACGGCAGCCTGCGGAATTTCAACAAGGCGTTCAAAGCGATCACCGGTCTGACACCCCGGCAGTACCGGCAGCAAGCGGCAGCGGGCAAAAGCACTCCCCTCCCGTCGCAGAAAAATGGCCTGGGAGCGCCCTCTTTCCCCGGAAAAACACTTTATTAACAATCAAAACAATGTTATAATATAATTTAATCCCAAACGCGGGAACCGGTTTCATCCGCTGTTTTCCTGCCCTTCCGCGCCGTATGCCGCCCGGGGCCTTTTCCCGGTTCTTTTTGCAGGGCCGCTTGCGGACATGCTGGATTCCATAGCCCAGTTTCCCGCGCCCATCGGGTGCTGTGAACGGCAAAGCCGCGGCCTTGCCGAATACCTTTTTGAGAGAGAGTTGGAGCTTTATGTTGGATGTGAAACGCAACCTGACCACCATCATGGACTTTTACGAGCTCACCATGGCCGCCGGGTATCTGGAGGAAGGCTACGAGGACAAGATCAGCGTGTTCGACATGTTCTTCCGCAAGATCCCGGACGGCGGCGGCTTCGCCATCATGGCCGGTCTGGACACCTTTATCGACGCTGTGGAGAACCTGAAGTTCACTCCGGAGGACATCGAGTACCTGCGGGGCACCGGTGTGTTCAACGAGCGCTTTTTGAACTACCTGAGCAACTTCGAACTGCATTGCAACATCTGGGCCATTCCCGAAGGCACCCCCATCTTCCCCCGGGAGCCCATCGTGACCGTGGAGGGCCCCTCCATCGAGTGCCAGCTGCTGGAGACTCTGCTGCTGGTGACCATCAACCACCAGTGCCTGGTGGCCACCAAGGCCAACCGCATCGTGCGCAGCGCCCAGGGCCGCCCGGTCATGGAGTTCGGCGCCCGCCGCGCTCAGGGCTACGACGCCGCTGTTTACGGTGCCCGCGCTGCCTACATCGGCGGCTGCTCCTCCACCAGCTGCGTGATGGCCGCCCGCGACTTCGGCATTCCTGCCTCGGGCACCATGGCCCACAGCTGGGTGCAGATGTTCCCCAGCGAGTACGACGCCTTCAAGAAATACGCTGAGTTGTATCCCGATTCCTGTGTACTGCTTGTTGATACCTACAACGTGATGAAGAGCGGTGTGCCCAACGCCATCAGGGTCTTCGACGAGGTGCTGAAGCCCCAGGGCAAGCGCCCGGTGGCCATCCGCATCGACTCCGGCGATATTGCCTACCTGTCCAAGAAGGCCCGCAAGATGCTGGACGCTGCCGGTTACGAGGACTGCGGCATCTGCGCCTCCAACAGCCTGGACGAGTACATCGTACGGGATCTGATTCTGCAGGAGGCCAAGATCGACAGCTTCGGCATCGGCGAGAACCTGATCACTGCCAAGAGCGATCCGGTGTTCGGCGGCGTATACAAGCTGGCCGCCGTGAAGGACGGCGAGGACTACATCCCCAAGATCAAGGTGAGCGAGAGCGCTGAAAAGCTGACCATTCCCCTGCTGAAAAAGGTGTGGCGCATCTACGACCACTACACCAAAAAGGCCATGGCCGACTATGTGGCCGTGTTTGACGAAGAGGTAGAGGTGGGCGACGGCCTGACCCTGTTCGATCCCTTCCAGACCTGGAAGGAGCGCACCTACACCAACTGCTCTGCGGTCTGCCTGACCACCCCCATCTACGAGAAGGGCAAGCTGGTCTACGAGCGCCCCAATGTGACCCAGATCCGGGAGCGCTGCACCGTGCAGCTGGAGAACCTGTGGGAGGAGATGCGCCGTTTCGAGTATCCCCACCGGTATTATGTGGACCTGTCCCAGAAGCTGTGGGACTGCCAGCACAAGATGCTCACCGAGCTGAGCAAGGTTACCGGCAAATCGGCGGAATAACGCCCTGCCCGCACATAAAATAACACCACCCGGGGAAGACTATTCCCCGGGTGATGTTTTTATGCTGCGAAACACAACTTTATTTTTTGTGGGGGCCTTCGGCTACGGGCAGATCGAGCTGCTCTACCGGGGCTATACCCACTGGACCATGCTGCTTTCCGGCGGGGTGATTCTGCTGGTGCTGCGCGAGCTGGACCGGGCCCTCCCCCGCCGGGTGCCGCTGCTGGCCCGCTGTGCGACGGGCGCAGGCTGCATCACCGGCATGGAGCTTGCCATGGGCCTTGTGTGCAACCGGCTGCTGGGCATGGGCATCTGGGATTACTCCGACCGGTGGGGCAACTTATGGGGCCAGATCTGCCCCCGGTTCAGCCTGTACTGGTTTTTGCTGTGCATCCCGGTCTTTGTCTGCTTTGCCTGCGCCGACCGGCTGCATGCCGCTTTACGGCCCGCCTGAACCACTTGTCCAAATATGCAAAAGCCCTCCGCCGCGGAGTTTTCCACGGCGGAGGGCTTTTGTTGTTGAAAATCAGTTTGCCTTTTTATTGCTCCAGCTCCAGCACCACGGCCTGCCAGGGCTGGGCGGCGTACCGGTCAAACCCCGGCTGCGGACCACCCTCCCGGTTGTTGAGCAGTACCTGCCGGATGGTCCCCGGCAGCGCCAGACTGCGGGGCAGCTCGCTCAGGTTGCAGACCACCAGCAGCGTTTTGCCGCCGCCGGTGCGGCGGTAGGCCATCAGGCCTTCTTCCTCCTCCAGCACCGGCTCACAGTCGCCCCACACCAGAGCTTCCTCCCATGCGGGGTCCTTGCGCAGGGCCAGCAGCTTTTTGTACCAGTTCAGCACCGAATCCGGCCGGGCCTGCTGCTCCTCGGCGTTGATGCGGGTGTAGTTGGGATTTACGCTGATCCAGGGCGTTCCGGTGGTGAAGCCGGCGTTTTTTCCGTCCGTCCACTGCACCGGGGTGCGGGCATTGTCCCGGCTGTACTGGGCACAGGCGGCCAGCGCCTGGGCCTCGGTCAGCCCCAGTGCCAGGCAGGCCGCATACTCGCCGTGGGTACTCACATCATCCACATCCTCAATGCGTTCAAAGCTGGTGTTGGTCATGCCCAGCTCCTGCCCCTGATACAGGAACGGAATGCCCCGCAGCAGCACGCTGGCGGTGGCCAGGCAGGTTTTGGCCTGCTCGCTGTCCTGCGCATCCTTCGGCAGATACTGGCTCACGCCCCGGGGCTCGTCGTGATTTTCGATGATGTTTGCCAGAAAGCCCACACCCGCCGCCTGCCGCTGGGAGCCAAAGCAGGCATCCCGGTACTGGGTGGTGGTGGGCTGCTTTGCCCAGCCCCAGCCTTTGGCATCCTTCCCCAGGCAGGTAGGCGCGAAGTCGAACATGGTGGAAAAGTGCCCATCCGGACCGATAAATTCCGCCACGGAAGCCCGCCACGCCCTTGTCCAGCCACCAGTTGATCATCTTGTAGATCTCCCGGCGCAGCGCCGGATTCTCCCAGTTCAGGTCCGGCTGCTTTTCGTGGAAAAGATGCAGATAGTAAAGATCGCTCTGGCCGGGCACCAGACTCCAGACGCTGCCGCCGAAGTATCCCCGCCAGTTGCAGGGCGGCTTGCCGTCCTTGCCCTTGCGGAAGTAGAAATACTGTCCATAGGGGCCTTCCGGGTCCGCCACTGCTTTTTTGAACCAGATATGCTCATCCGAGCAGTGGTTTACCACCAGATCCATCACCAGACGGATGCCCCGCCGTTTGGCCTCTGCCAGCAGACGGTCCATGTCCTCCATGGTGCCGAAGCGGGGATCGATGGCCTGATAATCCGAGATATCGTAGCCCTGGTCCGCCAGCGGACTCTGGTACACCGGCGAAAGCCAGAGGATGTCCACGCCCAGGTCCTTCAGATAATCCAGCTTGGCGGTGATGCCGGGCAGATCGCCCACACCGTCGCCGTTGGAATCGTAAAAGCTTTTCGGCCAGATCTGATAGGCCGCTTTGTTATGCCACCATTGCCGTTCCACAGGTCTGCACGCTCCTTTTCTGGAATCGTTTTCAGGCCCATTATAAACACCGGCGGCGGCCTTTGCAAGTCTTTTGCTCGTTTCCGGTAAATTTCCGGGAACGACTTATTCCACGGTCACGCTCTTGGCCAGGTTGCGGGGCTTATCCACGTCGCAGCCCCGCAGCACGCTCATGTAGTAGGCGAACAGCTGCAGCGGCACGATCATCAAAAGCGGCATGAAGACGCTTTCCAACCGGGGCAGGCGCACCACGTAGTCCGCCGCACCCTCGGGCACCACTGTCTCCTCCTTGCACAGCAGGATCACCCGGGCGCCCCGGGTCTTGACCTCTTTCACGTTGCTCAGGGTCTTTTCAAATACGTCGTCCTGGGTGGCCAGAGCGATCACCGGAGTCCCGTCGGTGATCAGCGAGATGGTACCGTGCTTGAGCTCGCCCGCGGCGTAAGCCTCGCTGTGCACATAGCTGATCTCCTTCAGCTTCAGGCTGCCCTCCAGCGACAGAGAGTAATCGAAGCCCCGGCCCATGAAGAACAGGTCGGTGCTGTTCATGAACTGGCTGGCCAGATACTGGATCTGATCGCAGTTTTCCAGCAGGGGCTGCTGCAGGGCGGGAGCCTTTTGCAGCTGCTCGGTCAGATAGCCCACCTCATGCTGGTCCAGGGTGCCCCGGGCCAGTGCCAGCCGCAGCGCCAGCAGATACATCACCGCCAGCTGTACGCTGTAGGCCTTGGTGCTGGCCACCGCAATCTCCGGACCGGCATGGGTGTAGAGGGTCCAGTCCGCCGCACGGGCGATGGAGGAGCCCACCACATTCACCACGGCCAGGGTCTTTGCGCCCTTTTCCTTGGCCAGCTTCAGTGCGGCCAGAGTGTCCAGCGTCTCGCCGCTCTGGCTGATGATGACCACCAGATCCCCCGGATGCAGAATGGGGTCACTGTAGCGGAATTCGCTGGCGATCTGGGTGAAGGCAGGCAGCCGGGCCATCTTTTCAATGGCGGTACGGCCCACCATGCCCGCGTGCATAGCGGTGCCGCAGCCCACGATATGGATGCCGGTCAGCCCCTTCAGATATTTATCGGTCAGACCGCACTCGCTCAGATCGGGCAGGCCGTCCTTGATGCGGGGGCCGATGGTGGCCTGCAGAGCCGCCTGCTGCTCGTGGATCTCCTTGAGCATAAAGTGGGGGTAACCGCCCTTTTCCGCAGCCTCCATCTCCCACTGGGCCTCCATGCGGGGCCGCTCCACCGGCTGACCCAGCCGGTCAAACAGGCGGATGCTGTCCGGCTTCAGCTCCACCATATCGCCCTCCTCCAGGGCAATATAGGTGCGGGTATGGCGCAGCAGCGCGGGGATGTCGCTGGCCAGAAAGTTCTCGCCCTCGCCGCAGCCCACGATAAGCGGACTGTCCTTCCGCGCGCCGTAGATCACGCCCGGACGGTCCCGGAACAGGATGGCAAGGCCGTAGCTGCCCCGCACCTGAGCCAGCGTACGGCGCATGGCATCCAGCGGGTCGCCCTGATAGTTATGGTCCATCAGCTTGACCAGCACCTCACTGTCGGTCTCACTGCAGAATTTATAGCCTTTGCGGACCAGATATTCCCGCAGCTCGGCATAGTTCTCGATGATGCCGTTGTGGACCAGACTCACCCGAGCCGCGGAGTGGGGATGACTGTTCACATCGCTGGGTGCGCCGTGCGTGGCCCAGCGGGTGTGACCAATGCCGCAGCCGCTGTCCGGCAGATGCAGCCCGGCCAGTTTTTCCTCCAGGGCGCTCAGCCGTCCCTGGGCCTTGGCCACCCGGATGCCATCCGGATAGCTCAGCGCCACGCCCGCCGAATCGTAACCCCGGTATTCCAGTTTATGAAGACCTTCCAGCAGCACATCCAGGCTGCCGGCTTTTCCCGAATATCCAACGATGCCGCACATGGCCATCGCCTCCTATGCTGAAAATATAAATTTTGTGCACGTTTTTACAAAACATGTGTTTCAGTATATCATATGCCGGCCGTATTTTCAATTTCATCCGCAACATTTATATTTTCATACATATTTTTTTGACGCAGCCGCCCGGTACTTGGGCAATATCCCCGCGAAAAGAGCAAAACAAAAGCCGCCGCCCAAACGGGCGGCGGCCTTGCAGATGCTCAATCAGGCAAAAAGCAGAACTTACTTCAGCTCGATCTTGGCGCCGGCTTCTTCCAGCTTCTTCTTCATTTCCTCGGCGTCAGCCTTGGAAGCAGCTTCCTTCAGGGTCTTGGGAGCGTTGTCAACCAGCTCCTTGGCCTCCTTCAGGCCCAGACCGGTAGCTTCCTTAACAGCCTTGATAACGGCCATCTTGTTGGCGCCAACCTCAGCCAGCACAACGTCGAACTCGGTCTTCTCCTCAGCAGCGGGAGCAGCAGCGCCAGCAGCAGCGGGAGCGGCAGCAGCCACGGCGGAAACGCCGAACTCCTCGCAGTAGGTGTCGATCAGTTCCTTCAGCTCCAGAACGGTCAGCTCTTTAACAGCGTCAATGATTTTGGTGATTTTCTCAGAAGCCATTGTCATATACCTCCAATGTACTTAATTTTAAAATGATGTTCGTTCAGCGGCAGCGCTTATGCGCACCGCCCGGACGGGGATTTGCGTAACTTACGCAGCGGGCTCTTCCTCGCACTTGTCGGCGTAGGCCTGCATAGCAACGGCCAGACCGCTGAGGGTGCTGGTGAGAGCGCCAGCAAACATGGACAGCATGCCTTCGCGGTTGGGCAGCTTAGCAATGGCCTCAACCTCTTCCTTGGGCATAACAGAGCCTTCCATGTAGCCGATCTTCACGCTGTAAGCGCCCTTGGACGCCTCGGCGTACTTGCACAGGATGCGGGCAGCAGCCATGGGATCCTCGTGGGAGATGGCAATAGCGGTGGTGCCTTCCAGCACTTCGCTCATAGCCTCCAGCTCGGTATCCTTCAGGGCCAGACGCAGCATGGTGTTCTTCACAACCGCATACTCAACGCCAGCCTCACGCAGCTCCTTACGCAGCTTGGTATCGTCGGCCACGCTGATGCCTTTGTAGTCAACGACCACACCGGCAACAGAGGCAGCGATCTTCTCCTTCAGAGCGGCAACATAAGCCTGCTTCTCGCTCAGAATCTTTGCACTGGGCATTTCGTTTCACCTCGTTTCAAACCTTCGTAACTTCTACTTCGCACAAAAAGCCCCTTTCCCAGCTTGGCCGAGAAAGGGGCATAAACATACACAAGGCAAATTTACGCGGCTTCTCGGCAGGCGGGCGGGATGGCCTCTTATGCTCCTTATATCACATGAGCACCTGCTGTCTTAAAAACAGCATGAATAGTATACCGCAAAGCGCGCGGGTTTGTCAAGTGCTTTTTGCGATTTTTCGCAAAAAAGCCGCCCCGCGTTTTGCGCGGGGCAGCGAACTGCTCACTCGCAGCCGTCAGGCTGTGATTAGCCGCCGAACTTGGCGCCGTTCATCTTGATGCCAGGGCCCATGGTGGTAGCCACGGTGGCGCTCTTGATGTACTGGCCCTTCGCAGCAGCGGGCTTAGCCTTCACGATGGCGTCCATCACGGTGCGCAGGTTCTCGCCCAGCTTCTCAGCGCCGAAGCTGGCCTTGCCCACGGGCACGTGGATGATGTTCTGCTTGTCCAGACGGTACTCGATCTTACCGGCCTTGGCTTCGGTAACAGCGCGGCCGATGTCGGGAGTAACGGTGCCAGCCTTGGGGTTGGGCATCAGGCCACGGGGACCCAGAACCTTACCCAGACGGCCAACCTGGCCCATCATGTCGGGGGTGGTAACCAGAACGTCGAAGTCAACAAAGCCTTCGTTCTGGATCTTGGCGATCAGGTCGGCGTCGCCAACCATCATAGCGCCAGCTTCCTCGGCAGCCTTGGCAGCGTCGCCTTTGCAGATGGCGATAACGCGCACGTCGCGGCCAGTACCGTGAGGCAGCACAACAGCGCCGCGGACCTGCTGGTCAGCGTGGCGGCTGTCAACGCCCAGGCGGACGTGCAGCTCAACGGTCTCGTCAAACTTGGCCTTGGCGGTCTGGCAGCACAGAGCCAGAGCCTCGTCGGCCTCATACAGCTTAGAGCGGTCGATCAGCTTGGCGCTGTCGACATAGTGTTTACCATGTTTCATTACTTTTTCCTCCTGTGTGGTCTATCGGATTTAAGTTCCTCCCACGAATCCAGCGGGGTGATTACTCGGTTACGGTAACACCCATGCTGCGGCAGGTGCCGGCGATCATGCTGACAGCGCTTTCCAGGTTGGCAGCATTCAGGTCGGGCATCTTGGTCTTGGCGATCTCTTCCAGCTGAGCCTTGGTGATGGTGGCCACCTTGGTCTTGTTGGGAACGCCGGAACCGCTCTCGATGCCGCAGGCCTTCTTGATCAGCACGGGGGCCGGAGGAGTTTTGGTGATGAAGCTGAAGGAACGGTCAGCATACACGGTGATTACAACGGGGATGATGTAGCCCATGTCCTTCTGGGTACGCTCGTTGAATTCCTTGGTGAACGCCATGATGTTCACGCCGTGCTGGCCCAGAGCGGGACCAACAGGGGGAGCCGGAGTCGCTTTGCCGGCGGGGATCTGCAGCTTAATATAGCCAGTTACTTTTTGCGCCATTTTAAATGCACCTCCAAAATTTGTGGTAAGCTAGCGGGCCAGGCTTATCCGGCCCTCCCACGGGCACCGGCAACCGCCAGCGCCCTATAAAAACCGCATCTAGCGGCTCTTACCATAAGGGTTTTTACTGTCACAGGGGTTTGACCTGATCCAGCTCCAGTTCTGCGGGCGTTTCGCGCCCGAACATCGAGACCTTCACGCGCACCTTGCGATGCTCCATGTCGATCTCTTCCACGAGACCCACGAAGCCCTCCAGAGGACCAGCGTTGATCTCCACATTGTCGCCCACTTCGTAGTCCACAGTGGGCTCGGCCACGGTCTCCACGCCCAGCTTGTCCACCTCTGCCTGAGACAGGGGCACCGGCTTGGACGAGGGGCCCACAAAACCGGTCACACCGCGGCAGTTGCGAACGATGTACCAGCTTTCGTCGGTCATGACCATCTTCACCAGCACATAGCCGGGGAAGATTTTGCGCTCAACCATGCGCTCCTTGCCGTCCTTGATTTCGGGTTCCATCATAACGGGAACCTTCACTTCATGGATCAGATCCTGCAGGCGGCGGTTGGCCACGATGGTCTCAAGGTTCTGTGCCACTTTGTTTTCATAACCGGAATAGGTATGCACAACATACCACATTGCCTGTTCTGCCATACGTTTACTCCCTTCCGCTTTTCAGGATGCGGCCGCTTACAGGTTTGCAGCGGCCTGCAGCACCAAATGCATGACCTCGCCGAACAGCAGGTCAAGCAGCAGGATGACGATGGCAGAAACAATCATAACCACCAGCACCACGATGCTGTTGTTGATGATCTGGCTCTTGGAGGGCCAAACCACCTTTTTCAGTTCGCTCTTGGTGTCGCGGAAGAACTTCCCGATCCCTTTGAACCAATTTTTGACTTTAGCAAAAAAACCGGGCTTCTTGGCAGTATTTTCAGCCATGGATATTCCCGCCTTTCTTACTTGGTCTCACGATGGACAGTATGCTTCTTGCAGAAACGGCAATACTTCTTCATCTCCAGCCGGTCGGGGCTGTTCTTCTTGTTCTTCATGGTGTTGTAGTTGCGCTGTTTGCACTCAGTGCAGGCCAGGGTGATTTTCACTCTCATTTGTCTTCGGCACCTCCATTTAACGGTTTGTTTAGCCTCCCTCGTGCTTGCAGGCCGTACCCTGAAAAAAGGCACAAAAAAATAAGCCTGCAAAATGAGGTGTAATCATCATAGCACATCCCGCCGGGGCCGTCAATACCAATCCCACAGATTTTTTTGCGGCCTGCCGCCAAGGCTTTTACCTTTTGCCCATAGCCCGCCCGGCATTTTTATGGTATTATTAGAATACTTATGTGCAACCGCCCTTGACCGGTCTCTTTGGCCGGGTCAATGTTGGATCGATTTGTGTCTATTTCCTTGGAGAGAAAGGTCTTTGCAGCTATGAACAAACTGAATGTTGCGCTGCTGTTCGGCGGCGTTTCCAGCGAACACGAGGTGAGCCGCGTTTCGGCCAGCACCATCGCCCGGGCGCTCAAGCCCTCCTCGTACCATCTTTACACCGTGGGCATCACCAAGGATGGCCGCTGGCTGTATTATTCCGGCCCCATTGAAAAAATGGCGGACGGCAGCTGGGAGCAGGACCCCTCCTGCGTGCCCTGCATGATCAGCCCCGACCGCTCGGATCACGGCCTGGTGCTCTGCCGTCACGACGGCACCTGGGCGGTGCTGCCCATGGATGTGGTCATCCCCGCTCTGCACGGCAAGAACGGCGAGGACGGCACCATTCAGGGCCTGCTGGAGCTGGCGGGCATCCCCTATGTGGGCTGCGGCGTGCTGGCAAGCGCCGTCTGCATGGACAAAGCGGTGGCCAACACCCTGATGGATGCGGCGGGCATCGACCGCTGCGCCTGGGACTGGGCCAGCCGCTACGATTGCGCGGACTTTGACGCCCTGGAGGCCCGCCTGGCCGAAAAGCTCCACTACCCCATCTTCGTGAAGCCCGCCAACGCCGGCAGCAGCGTGGGCATCAGCAAGGCTGCAAATAAGGCCGAGCTGGAAAAGGCCATTCAGGTGGCTCTGGCTGAGGATAACAAGGTGGTCTTCGAGCGCTTTGTACAGGGCCAGGAGGTGGAGTGCGCGGTGATCGGCAACGAGGTCTGCGTTTCCACCCGCCCCGGCGAGATCCTGGCCAGCGAGGCCTTCTACACCTACGAGGACAAATACGTGCTGGGCACCAGCCGAACCGTGATCCCCGCTCACCTGAGCGAAGAGGTGCTGGACAAGGTGAAGGCCCAGGCGGAAAAGGCCTACCGGGCTCTGGGCTGCGAGGGCCTGGCCCGGGTGGACTTCTTCGTGGAGAACGGCGACACCATTCTGCTCAACGAGATCAACACCCTGCCCGGCTTCACCTCCATCAGCATGTATCCCAAACTGATGGAAGACGCGGGCAAACCCATCGACCAGCTGCTGGACGAACTGGTCGCCCTTGCGCTGCAGCGCGCGGGGGTCCGCCATGGATAAGCGGCCCATCGGCGTGTTCGATTCCGGCATGGGCGGTCTCACGGCGGTGCGCCAGCTGCAGGCCATTCTGCCCGGCGAGGACATCGTCTACTTCGGCGACACCGGCCGGGTGCCCTACGGCAGCCGAAGCCCGGAGACCATTCGCCAGTACGCCGAACAGGACATCCGCTTTCTGCTCAGCCAGGATGTAAAATTTCTGCTGGCCGCCTGCGGCACAGTGAGCAGCACGCTGCCCAAATCCTACACCGAGGCCCTGCCGGTGCCCTATGTGGGCGTGGTAGGCGCGGCGGTTTCCGCCGCGGCGGCAGCCACCAGAAACGGCCGCATCGGCGTGATCGCCACCCCGGCCACCATCCGCAGCCGCAGCTACGAGACCCGCATCCAAAGAATCCTGCCCGAGGCCCAGGTCTTCACCAGAAGCTGCCCCATGTTCGTGCCGCTGGTGGAAAACGGCTATGTGGGCCCCAATGACCCCATCACCACCGCCATCGCCCACGAGTATCTGGACGAGGTCCGCGCCAAAGGGGTGGATACCCTGATTCTGGGCTGCACCCACTATCCCCTGATCGCCCACATCATCGCCCAGGTGATGGGCCCGGATGTGACCCTGATCGACTCCGGCCGGGAGGCTGCCCTCAAGGCCCGGGATATGCTCGCCCGGCTGGACCTTCTGAGCGACGGCACCAAAAAAGGCGAAACCCGCTATTTTATGAGCGATTCCCCGGAGAGCTTCTCCGCGGCGGTCCGGCTGTTCATCGGCCCTCAGGGCGAGGGCACGGCCAGCCAGATCGCCATTGAGCAATACTGAACCCAAAAGGAGGTCCCCGCCCGTTTATGAACGAGGATTTTCTCATCCGCATCGACGGCCGGATGGAGCAGGCCGGCGAAACCGATTCGGTGGAGCTGATGACCCGCGGCAGCTTTGTGCGCCGGGGCGGCAGCTTCTTCATCACCTACAAAGAGAGCGAAGCCACCGGCTATGCCGGCTGCACCACCACCGTGAAGGTGGCCGAGAATGCGCAGAAGGTGTCCATGCTGCGCTTCGGCCCCGCCGCCAGCCAGCTGATCATCGAAAAGGGCACCCGCCATCTGTGCCACTACGAGACCGGCTACGGCTCCATGACCCTGGGCGTGGCCGCCGACGAGATCGAAAGCCAGCTGTCCGACGAGGGCGGCCAGGTGAAGTTCAGCTACACGCTGGACGCCGACCAGGACACCGTGCTCAGCCGCAATCTGGTGACCATCACCGTGAAGCGGGTCGAGCGCACACCCCTTTGATTTGCTGTTCCCGGCGCGGCGCGCGCCTTCAAGTTTAAAAGGAAAGGAATACCGATCGATATGACCAATACGGAAAACGAATCCATGATCGCCGAGATGAAGGAAACCTACAAGAACTACAACCCCCGCAAGGATGCGCTGGACGAGGCCCGCGCCCTGCTGACTCAGGCCGCTCAGGCTGCCATGGCCGCCGGTGAGCTGCCCCAGACCGATCTGCCCGACTTCATCGTGGAGATCCCCGGCGACGTGAAGAACGGCGATGTGGCCAGCAACCTGGCCATGGCCGGCGCCCGCGTCTTCAAGAAGGCTCCCCGCCAGATCGCCGATGCCATTCTGGCCCATCTGCCCAGCCTGGAGAACAGCATCTTCTCCAAGGTGGAGGTGGCCGGCCCCGGCTTCATCAACCTGTTCCTGGCTCCGGGCTGGTTTGCCAGCGTGGTCTACGGCGCAACCCTGAACGAGCAGTACGGCCGCACCGATTTCGGCGAGGGCAAGAAGATCAACGTGGAGTTCGTTTCCGCCAACCCCACCGGCCCCATGCACCTGGGCAACGCCCGCGGCGGCGCGCTGGGTGACTGCCTGGCCGCTGTGATGGACTGGGCCGGTTACGATGTGACCCGTGAGTTCTACGTGAACGACGCGGGCAACCAGATCCAGAAGTTCGGCAAGAGCCTGTCCGCCCGTTACCTGCAGCACTTCAAGGGCGAGGAGGCCGTACCCTTCCCCGAGGACGGCTACCAGGGCGAGGACATCAAGGTTCTGGCCACCGATTTTGCCGCCATCGAGGGCGACAAGTACGTGGACGCCGACGAGGAGACCCGCAAGCAGGCTCTGATCAACTACGGCCTGCCCAAGAACGTGGCCGGTCTGGAGCGTGACCTGGCCAAGTACCGCATCACCTACGATGTGTGGTTCCGCGAGAGCACCCTGCACGACTCCGGCGCGGTGCAGGCGGTGATCGACAAGCTGCTGGCCACCGGTGCCTGCTACAAGGCCGAGGACGGCGCTATCATGTACAAGAGCGCCCAGTACAGCGAGAAGTACGGCGCGGCCAACAAGCGCAAGGATGAGGACGAGGCCAAGGACGAGGTTCTGGTGCGTGCCAACGGCATTCCCACCTACTTCGCGGCGGACATCGCCTACCACTACAACAAGCTGGCCGTGCGCGGCTTCGACAAGGCCATCGACATCTGGGGCGCCGACCACCACGGCCACGTGGCCCGCATGAAGGGCGCCATGGACGCCGTGGGCCTGAACGGCGAAGATCTGGACGTGATCCTGATGCAGCTGGTCAAGCTGGTAAAGGACGGCCAGCAGGTGCGCATGAGCAAGCGGACCGGTAAGGCCATCACCCTGACCGACCTGCTGGACGAGGTGCCCATCGATTCCGCCCGCTTCTTCTTCAACCTGCGCGAGGCAGGCAGCCAGATGGACTTCGACCTGGATCTGGCCGTGAAGGAGGACAGCGAGAACCCGGTATACTACGTGCAGTACGCCCACGCCCGCATCTGCTCCATCGTGAAGAAGTTGGCCAGCGAGGGCATCTCCTACGAGGGTCATACCGCCTGGGCCGGTTACCAGTTCAGCGAGCCCGCCGAGCTGGAGCTGATCCGTGCCGTGAGCGCCTTCCCCGCTGAGATCGTGACCAGCGCCAAGAACTACGAGCCCGCTCGCATCACCCGCTACGTGATCGACCTGGCCGGCTCCTTCCACAAGTTCTACAACGCCTGCCGCATCAAGGACGCGGAGCCCGCCGCCCGTCAGGCCCGTCTAGCTCTGTGCCTGGCCGTGAAGCAGGTCATCGCCAACGTGCTGACCATGTTCAAGGTCACCGTACCCGAGAGCATGTAAGCAGTCTACAGTCTGCAAGCAACATGCAAAAGGCCCGTTTCTATGAAGGAAACGGGCCTTTCTTTCCCCACAGGGCGCAAAGCGCATGGTATAATAAAGGAAAAGCGGTTTTCCGCCCCTGAAAGGAAGTATCTGTATGCTTTGGTGTTCTCATTGTCAGTGCAGCGCGGCGGACAACGCCCTGACCTGCCCGCAGTGCGGCGGGCCGCTGGAGCCGATGCCCCGCGCCAAATGGAATTTTTCTCTCAAGGACCGGCCCGGTCACCGTATGCCCCAGGACCCGGTCCATCTGACCAACCTGCCGGATTATGCACTGGCCGGAATGCTGGCCGAACTTCTGGAGGACAACGGCATCCCCAGCTTCCTGCAGGAATCCGGTACGCTGGGGCGGGCCTCCAGCACCTATCTGGGCACCTCCCTGCTGGGGTACGATCTGTATGTGGAGCGCAGCCAGCTGCAGGAGGCAACGGAATGGATGAATGCCTTCCTGAATGCACCCGGCGACAATGTCGAAGCGGAGGATTCCGAATTCGCCGTTGATTAAGGCTCTGCTGCCTCGGCCGCTGCTTTGGCCAGTCTGCCAAAAATCTTTTTCCTGTTTTATGCAGATTGACAAAGCCCCCCTTCTGTTTCATAATAAAAGCCAGAGCGTCGCCCGGAAGCTTCCGATGCGTGCTCTGGCTTTTTCTGTGCCGCCATGGCACAGCCCAATGAGATTGTTAGGAGGAATCCCCTTATGCGTATGAAAGAAGGCAAGCTGGTACTGATCGGCGCCGGTATGGTGGGCAGCGCCACTCTGAATGCCATTCTGGCCCAGAGCGTGGTCAACGAGATCGTGGTGATCGACGCCAACGAGGACAAGGCCCTGGGCGAGGTGCTGGACGCTCTGCACACCACCTCTTTTGCCTATTCCACCAACACCACCATCCGAGTGGGCAGCTACGCCGACTGCGCGGATGCCTCCATCATCATAATGACCGCCGGGCCCAGCATCCAGGCCGGTGACAACGACCGCCGTGTGCTGGCGGAGAAGAACATCGCCGTGATGGACGCGGTGATGGCCCAGATCACCCGCTACACCCGCAGCGCCATCCTGATCGTGGTCACCAACCCGGTGGACCTGGTTACCTACTTCGCCCAGACCAAATACAACTACCCCGCCGACAAGATCTTCGGCACCGGCACCCTGCTGGACACTGCCCGCATGCGTCAGCTCATCGCCGCCCAGTGCGATGTGGACTCCAAAAATGTGCACGGCTACCTGCTGGGCGAGCATGGCGAGAGCGCCTTCATCCCCTGGAGCATGGTGAATGTGGCCGGCATCCCGGTGGACGAGCTGCCCCGTGCCTTCGGCCTGAGCGCCGCGCTGGACAAGGAGAAGATCCTGGCGGACACCAAGGCCGCCGGTCTGCGGGTGCTGAAGCTGAAGGGCTTCACCTCCAGCGGCATTGCCCAGAGCGTGGCCCGTCTGGTGCGCGCCATCGTGCTGAACGAGCGCTGCGTGCTGCCGGTGAGCTGCGTGCTGCAGGGCGAGTACGACCTGGAGCAGGTTGCCATGAGCGTGCCCTGTGTGATCGGCGCCAACGGCCGTGAGCGGGTGCTGGAGATATCCCTGCTGCCGGAAGAGCAGGATCAGCTGGCCGCCTGCTGCGAGAGCCTGCAGAAGATGCTGCTGCAGCTGGGCCTGTAACCTCTATCACGCAAACAAAAAGCGCATCCCGTTTGGGATGCGCTTTCTTTTTTATCCGGGCAGGTTTTCCACAAACTCGCCCGAAGATTGTTTAAAAGTAGCTGCGAATCTGGAACTTATCCACCTTTTCCACCTTTTCCTCGATGAGGGCGGTGTGGTCCTCATTCCAGTGTACCGGAATGGCCTCGTTGCGGGTCAGCCGCAGCAGCTCATCCACCCGCTTGGTCTCCTCGGCGGTGTACATCAGGTAGGACACACCCTCCCGCTTGGCACGGCCGGTGCGGCCGATACGGTGGGTGTAGTGCTCGTTGGCGCCGGGCACATCGTAGTTGACCACCGCGTCCACGTCGTCCACATCGATGCCGCGGGCGGCCACGTCGGTGGCCACCAGCACCGCAATGTTGCCCTCCCGGAAGCTGGCCATGATCTTGTTCCGGTCACTCTGGGAAAGGTCGCCATGCAGGCAGTCCACCACAAAGTTCAGCCGGGCCAGCTGGTTGGTCAGGATGGCGGTGGTGAACTTGGTGTTGCAGAACACCATCACCCGCTTGTACTCGCCGGAGATGATGATCTGGGCCAGGTCCGCCAGCTTGTTGCGGCCGGTGGTGAGCAGCTTGTACTGGTGGATCTTGGGCTGGCTTTCCAGCACCGGCTGCACGCTGATCTCCTCGGCATCCCGCTGGTAGAGCCAGCCGATGTCCATCACCTCGCGGCTGATGGTGGCGCTGAACATGCACAGGCTTTTGCGGGCCTTCATGGAATCGATGATCCGGCGCACATCCTTGTAGAAGCCCATGTTCAGCATCTCGTCCGCCTCATCCAGCACGATGCTGGTCACGCCGCTCACATCGATGTTCTTGTGGTGCATGTGGTCCATCAGTCGGCCCGGGGTGGCCACCACGATCTGGCAGCCCTTCTTCAGCTTCTCGGCCTGACGCTGGATGTTGGCGCCGCCGTACACACAGACAATGCGCACCTTGGGCAGGAAATGGGCCAGCTCGGTGAGCTCCTCGGCGATCTGCTGGGCCAGCTCACGGGTGGGGGCCAGGATCACCGCCTGGGGCTTGTTGCTTTCGGGGTTGATCCGCTCAATGATGGGAATGCCGAAGGCGCAGGTCTTGCCGGTACCGGTGGGGGCCTTGGCAATTACATCCTTGCCGGCCATCATCACCGGAATGGCCTTCTCCTGTACCTCAGTCATCTCGGTGAAGCCCATACGCTCCACGGCCTGCAAAATTTCGGGGCTGCATTTCAGCTCACTGTATAACATAGTTTATTTACTCCGTTTCGTATATTCCCGCCCAGTCCCGTACGCAGGCGCGCACCACCGGCCGCGGGGGTTTTCTTTTTTGTGCATACATAATTATTATAGCATGCCCGGGACCGAAACGGAATAGCTCTCAGCCCTCCTGCGCGGCAGAATCAGCGCGCTGCTTCCCCAGCGCCCGCCCCAACAAAAACAGCGCGATGACAATGGACAGATAGTCGGCAGTGGTCTGGGTGAAGTTGATGCCGGGCAAACCGAACAGCCGCCCCAGCACAAACAGCAGCGGGATAAAGAACATACCCTGCCGGAACAGCGACAGCAGGGTGGCCGGGACCGGCCGGTCCATCGCCTGCAGGCTGTTGATGGTCAGAAACAGCAGGCCCAGAATGGGGTCGGCCCGCTTACAGGTTGGCCTGCATGCGGGCCAGAAAACAGCGCAGCAGGTCCAGCTCCTCCAGGGAGAACCCGCTCACCAGCTGTTGCTCCAGCTCCTCGCGAATGGTGGAATACCGCTGCTGCAGCTTCCGCCCCGCCGGCTCCAGCCGCAGCTCCTTGCGGCGGCCGTCCCGGTCCTCGCTCACCCGCCGGATTAGCCCTTTTTCCTCCATCAGGGTCAGCATTTTGGAGGCCGTGGCCCGGTTGATGGCAAATTCTTCTTCAACATCCCGCTGGAATACCGGCTCGCCCAGCTGCTCCTGATGGAACAGAAAATCGGTGACCCACATATTCTGCAGGGTACACTCCTGCATCTTGCGCCGGTCGTAAAGCGAATGGATGCGCCGCAGGATCTGGTTATCCAACTTTTTGATCTGAAGGCTCACATCCTGATTCTGGGGATTTTGCTGCACGGTTCTTCCCTCCTATTTTGTTTGCTTGCAAATAAATTGCAGAGAGCTTCCCCCGACTTGTCAACCCCTTTCCTATGCTTCACACAAAAAAGGCACGGCGCTTTTGTACAAAGCACCGTGCCGGGGATATTTATTTTTGTTTTCAGCCGGGCAGCTGCTGGGTCGGAGCCGTGGGCTCAGGCTGCCGGTTCAGAATCTCCATGAATTCCTCGCCGGTGATGGTCTCCCGCTCCATCAGGAAGGCGGCCAGCTCGTGCAGCTTGTCCACGTTGTCCTTCAGGATCTCCATGGCCTTGGCATGGGCGGATTTGATCAGCTCCAGGACCTCCTGGTCGATCTTCTCCGCGGTGCCCTCACTGCAGGCCAGC
>NZ_JAGHKE010000064.1:0-27382 GCF_017889395.1 Allofournierella sp.
GAGCGGGGCCTTCGGTTCGTTTTCAGGGTAAGAGAAGTATTTTTTAACGATCTTTTTCTCCCATTCCCTGAAAAAGGAGGGATTTTCCATGACCCGCAGCTTGACTCGTTTTGCCGCCCTGTCCCTTTGCGCCGGGCTGCTTTTCACTCTCTTCACCGGCTGCGCGCCCGCCGCCCCCGCATCCTCGGAGACTCCGGCCAGCTCGGTGACCGCCGAAAGCGACGCGCCCGCGCCCACCACCATCCCTCTGCCGGACCCGCTGCCCGAGCCGCTCCAGCCCACCGAGGAGGAGCTGACCGCCATCACCGATGTGCTGGAGACCCGGTTCCGTGCCGACTGGGACCGGCCGGGCCGGTATCTCACCGCCCGGCTGGACAGCGTGCGGGTGATCCCGCCGGAGGAATGGGCGGATCTGGAGCTGCCCCTCACCAGCGGCAACACCCGGCTGGGGGCAAAAGCTGGATGGACTGCATCACCGACCCGGGCGGCTGCCTGCTGATGGCCCAGACCACCACCGAATACACCCCCGAAGCCCTGGTTGGGGTGCCCCAGTATTCCGACGGGGTGATGCCCCACGTGTATCTGGCGGTGAACGGCGACGAGGGCTGGACCATCGCGGACCAGTGGGCCTACTATAAGGGCAGCGAGCTGCCCGAGCCCAGCCCCGACCCGGCCCAGGAGGAGCTGGGCCTGACCCGGAACCAGTGGGTGATGCTGCAGCATCAAACCCGGGCGCTGGCCCTTTCCGGCATCTTCCGGGACCTTGACGATCCCTTAACCGAACTGACCGCCGAGGAATGGGCCAATTACCTGTATGCCCGGTCCGAGAGCTGGTTCGGCCTGGCGGAGGACGGCCGCACCGAGATTCCCGCAGGCACCATTTTCCGGGCGGACTTCACCGACCGGATCAGCAGCGAGGACCCAACCCCCGCCGCGCTGGAAAACACAGAGGAGCCGCTGCCCGCCCCCTGTGCGGCCTGTGAGGAGATCAAAACGCTGCTGGACGCGGACCCCCAGGCCATCGCCTACAGCCGCACCGGCGACGTGGTCACCGCCACCCTGACCCTTCCGCTGGAAAGCGGCACCGTGGCCATGGAATACACCTTCGGTCTTGTGCCGGACGACCCCGCCCCCTTCAGCCGCACGTATCTGCAAAGCGCCCACCGGGCGTGAATTTTTCGCACATCCGCCGCGCGTTCTTTTGGCAGGCCGCACGGTTTGCCTGATTCCCCAAAAGGAGGGAGTTCCCATGACCCGCAGCACGTTCCGCCTTGCCGCCCTGGCCCTCTGTGCCGGGCTGCTTTTCACTCTCTGCACCGGCTGCGCGCCCGCCGCGCCCGCGTCCTCGGGGGCTCCGGCCGGTTCTGCCGCCGAAAGCACCCTCACCGTCACGCTGCCGGACCCGCTGCCCGAGCCCATCCAGCCCACCGAGGAGGACCTGACCGCCATCACCGATGTGCTGGAGACCCGATTCCGTGCCGACTGGGACCGTCCGGGCCGGTATCTCACCGCCCGGCTGGACAGCGTGCAGGTGATCCCGCCGGAGGAGTGGGCGGGCCTTCAGATCCCGCTGACCGACAACACCCCCTGGCTGGACGGCAGAAGCTGCCTGGACTGCATCACCGACCCGGGCGGCTGCCTGCTGATGGTGCGGACCACCACCGAATACACCCCCGAGGCCATTCTCTGTGGGCCCCAGTATTCCGACGGCACAGCCGACTACGTGTATCTGGCCCTGAAAGAAGAAGCGGGCTGGACCATCGCGGACGGCTGGCGCTATTACATGGGCGGCGAGCCGGTCACCCCCAGCACCGACCCCATGCAGCAGGAGCTGGAGCTGACCATGCAGCAGTGGCTCATGCTGCAGCATCAGACAAGGGCGCTGGCTTTGTCCGGCATCTTCCGGGACCTGGAGGACCCGTTGACTGAGCTGACCCCCGCCGAGTGCGCCTGGTACCTGTACGCCCGGGCTGAGAGCTGGTTCGGCCTGACCGACGAGGGCCGCACCGAAACGCCCTCCGGCATCATCTTCCAGGCGGATTTTGCCCGGGAAAACGCCTCCTGGGCGGGGGACTGGCGGGGCGGCGGGCCCTGCATGCCGGTGGCCCTGCAGAGCCCGGAGGAGGTGCTCCCCGCCCAGAACCCGGACGAGGCCGCCATCCGCGCCGCGCTGGACGCGGACCCGGACGCCATCGTGTATGAACGCACCGGCGACACCGTGACCGCCACCCTGACCCTGCCGCTGGAGAGCGGCACCATCGCCATGGAATACACCTTCGGCCTTGTGCCGGACAGCACCGGCCCGGTGAGCCGCACCTATCTGCAAACCGCCCGCCGGCTGTGAGCGCTGACGGGCAGCAAAACAGCCCCCGGGCCTGCAT
This sequence comes from Allofournierella sp., assembly GCF_017889395.1. Classification (NCBI taxonomy): domain Bacteria; kingdom Bacillati; phylum Bacillota; class Clostridia; order Eubacteriales; family Oscillospiraceae; genus Allofournierella; species Allofournierella sp. Next base: position 2,382 of record NZ_JAGHKE010000064.1, read on the forward strand.
TGCAGCGCCCGGGGGCTTGGCTTTTTGTATATTACTCAATTCCCAGCACATCGTGGAAATAGGGAAGGGTGGAAAAACCATAGCTTCGGGCATACTGCCGTGGATGCAGCAGCTTCTTTCCCGTCACATGGTCGATATATGTACGCACATAGTTATTTACCTGTTCCACAATTTTGGGCAGATGAGTGCGCATTTCGTTGTATTCGTCCTGATCCACAATCGCAGGCTTATCATCCAGATATTTCTTTTCCTTCACGATCACGATTTTGGAGTAATCCAGCCCGGACCGGGATGCCAGAGAACGGGCTGTCCCGGTAAACAGGAACGCATTTTTGTGCTTAATGGAGGAGCGAAACGGTACACAGATAAAGTATCCCTCGTGGGTCTCAATCAGCAAACAGGAATACGGTCTCCCCTGCTTGTGCATCAATTCCGGATAGCTCGAAGCGGGATAATCCTGCACAAAATCCTGCGACAACAAATAAAGTGATTCCAGATACTCCATAACTTCTCCTCAAAAAATCAGGGCCGACCCGAAAAAGTCAGCCCTGATTTTGAAATTCTTCGCTCGGTTAATTTTATTTTACCGATGTGTCAGAACCGTCACACATCTTCTTCACCCGGTCAATTTTATTTTACCGACGAGTCAGAACCGTCACTCGTCATCTTCCAGCGAAGGGAGGAAGGAAACGCCCTTCTTCCATCTTTATTATATAGCATATACCGGAAAACCGCAAGCAATTCTTTCTGCCATTCCCTGGCTGCTGCCGTCTTTGTCATGCCCGTTCCAGGACTTCCTCCAGAAAAAGTTCCAGCTCCTCCAGGGTGCAGCCCGTCCGCCCCTCGGCCCGGTCCTTCTCTGCCGCCAGAAGCTGCTCCAGCAATCTTTTTCGGGCGGCTGAGCGTTCCTGCTCCATCCCTTTCCGCCTCCTTTGCTTTGCGCTTCGATCTGCTTTTATTGTATGCCGCTGTACTGTTTCCGTCAACCTGCGCCCCTGCTTCCTGCCCTTCCCCCTGCCAAAGTTTTTTCCTGTTTTTCATCCAATATGCCTATTGACAAGATAGGTTTTTGGCCGATTCGCCGGATTTTCCCGGCTTTTTTGTGCGAATTCCCCCTGTGATTCCCCTGCTTTTGACGGGTTTGGCCCAGTCGATTTACAGCTCTGCCGTGGACAAGTGTTCCTTTTTGTGCTACACTGGAACAACTTACTTTTTCCCAACCAGCGATTCGACGCTTTTTTATAAGGAGGAAACAGCGTGCAGCGATTATCCAAACGGGACAGCTTCTTTGTGGGCCTGACCCTGTTTTCCATGTTTTTCGGGGCGGGCAACCTGATCTTCCCGCCCTTTCTGGGCGCGCAGGCGGGCACCGATACCTGGCCCGCCATGATCGGCTTTGCCATGAGCGCCATCGGCCTGCCCGTGCTGGGCGTGGTGGCGGTGGCCCAGTCCGGCGGTCTGCCGGTGCTGGCGGGCCGGGTGAGCAAACGGTTCGCCTGGCTGTTCACCCTGCTGATCTATGTGTCCATCGGGCCGGGGCTTGCCATTCCCCGCACCGCCAGCACCTCCTTCGAGATGGCGGTGAGCCCCTTCTGGCCGGACGCCCCCTTGTGGGTGCTGTGCGCCTATTCCTTCGTATTCTTCGCAGTGGCCATGCTGGTGGCCTTCAAGCCGGAAAAGCTCACCGACCGGCTGGGCAAGGCGCTGGGACCCATTCTGCTGGTGCTGATCTTCGTCATGGTGGCAGGCTGCTTCGTGAACGCCCCCGGCGGCTACGGGGTGCCCAGCCGCAACTACACCGGCAACGTGGTGGCCCAGGGCTTTGTGGACGGCTACCAGACCATGGACACCATTGCCGCTTTGAACTTCGGCATCATCATCGCGCTGAACATCCAGAACCGGGGCGTGACCGATGAAAAATCGGTGGTGCGCCACACCATCCGTGCGGGCTGGATCGCCGGTGCGGTGCTGCTTGTGGTCTACTCGGCGCTGGCTCACATCGGCGCGGTGAGCGGCGGCAGCTTCGACAATTATTCCAACGGCGCGGGCGTGCTCACCAACCTGATGAGCTGGATGTACGGCCCGGCGGGCACCGCCCTGCTCGGCCTGATCTTCGTGATCGCCTGCCTGAACACCTGCATCGGTCTGTTCAGCTGCTGCAGCGAATATTTCAGCCTGCAGTGGCCCAAAATCCCCTACAGGGCCTGGGTGGTCATCTTCGCGGTGATCAGCTTCTTTGTTTCCATCGCCGGGCTGAACACCATCCTGTGGCCATCTCGGTGCCCATCCTCAGCGCCATCTACCCGGTGGCCATCGTGCTCATCGCGCTGGGCCTCGCCCACCGCATCACCGGCAAGGCGCCTTTGTGCTACCCGGTGGCGGTGGCCTTCACCATTCTGATGAGCGTGCCCGGCGCTCTGGTGCAGGCAAAGCTGCTGGGCGGTCCGGTGGCGGCCTTCTTCGAGGGCCTGCCCCTGTATACCGAGGGCCTTTACTGGCTGCTGCCCGCCGTTCTGGGCGGCGTGCTGGGCGCTGTGGCCAGCCTGCTGGGCATCGGCCGCCGCCGCAAACTCTGATTTTCTTCTCTATATGCATTTTCTCCCCAAGCATGCACAAGGCCCCCGCGGGCAAACGGCTGTTCTGCCGCCCCGCGGGGGCCTTGTGTTTTGTTTTGTATCTTAGATAAGAGAAAAATCCTTTGCCGCTGCTCAGTCGCTGAAGACATATTTGTCCAGCCGGTCGAAAGCCTCCTGAATCCGGGAAAGCGGCGAGGCCACATTCATCCGGATATGGCAGGGCCCCTGGAAGGCGCGGCCATCCTGCCAGCCGACGCCCACCGCCCAGCCGGCCTTCAGCACCTCATCCAGCGTGCGGCCGATGCGCTCGCAGTATTCGGTCAGGTCCAGAAACAGCATGTAGGTTCCCTGGGGCATGGCGGCCTGCACGCCCTGATAATGGTCCCGGATATGCTCACAGGCATAGCGGCAGTTGCCCTCCAGCACCTGCAGCAGCTCCGCCACCCATTCCTCGCCCTCCTGGCTGTAGGCGCCCAGCAGCGCATGCATGGAAAGCACGTTCATCTCATTGTAATGGGTGGAGTGGCCCTCGCCGGTGACCCGGTCGCGCAGGTACTGGTTGTAAATGATGTGATAGCTGCCGGTCAGCCCCGCCAGATTGAAGGTTTTGGAGGGGGCATACACCGCCACCGTGTGCTCTCTTGCCCAGTCGTTCACCATCAGGGTGGGGGTGTGCTTATGGCCGGTATACACAATGTCTGCCCAGATCTCGTCGCTGATCACCAGACACTGGTTCTTTTCAAACACCTCCATGGCCTTTTCCAGCTCCCAGCGCTCCCATACCCGGCCCGCCGGGTTGTGGGGCGAGCAGAAGATGGCCAGATGAATCCGGTTCTCCCGCAGCTTCCGGTCCATGTCCTCGTAATCCATCCGCCATATTCCCTGCGCATCCTGCACAAGGGGGCTGTACACCGGCACCCGCCCCAGCATATCCACATCCGCCTTGAAGCCCACATAGACCGGTCTGTGCAGAAGAATTCTGTCGCCAGGGGCGGACAGGGTCTTCACCGCGCTGGTCACGCAGCCGTGCACCCCGTTTTCATAGCCGATGTATTCCTTTTTCAGATCGGTGAAGCCGTTGCGGCGGGTCCGCCAGCTTATGATTTTGGAATAGTATTCCTCCCGGGGCTGAAAATAGCCGTACAGCGGATGCTGCGCCCGCCGGATGATGGCCTCCGGCACCGCCGGGCAGGTGGCGAAATTCATATCCGCCACCCACATGGGAATGGCATCAAAGCCCTCCCCCGGGGCCTCCGGCTCACTGCCCCAGTATTTCTGGCCGATGCCCTCGACGGCGGTTGCATCAAAGCCCCGCCGGTCGATGATGGAGGTAAAATCGTATTTCATTGCACTCGTCTCCTTTTCCGCGCAAAGGGTGCCCGCTTTCAGGCAAACACCTCCCGGCTGCGGCGCACATCGTCGGCGTAGGCCTCGTTGATGCGCTGCTGCACCCGCAGATAAAGCGCCAGCTCCTCCTCGGTGAACTCGGCCAGCCGGTCAAAGGTTCGCTGCTGGCAGTCGGCACTGAAGGCGGCGTGGTCCCGGTACAGAGCCTGACCGCTCTCGGTCAGCTGCAGCTTGTACTGGCGGTTGTTGGCGGTGTTGCGCAGCTGCTCCACCAGCCCCTTCTCCCGCAGCTTGCGCAGGGTCTGCGAGCAGGCGCTGGGGGTCTTGCGCAGAATGACGGCCAGGTCCGCCGCGGTGATGTCCGGGTACTGGGCGATCAGGTCGATCATATGGGCCTGGGCCTGATACAGCATGCACGCACCGTACCGGTGGGGCATGGCGTCGTATTCACACATCAGGTCGTAGGCCTGGTTCTGCTGGTTCCAGATCTGCTCCAGCAATTCGCGGCGCTTTTCGTCGTTCACAGCCGTGTTCCTCCCGTTTTGTTTTGCCTGCACCGAGCCCTCAGGGCTGGCCGGTCAGGTCCCGCACCACCTTGCCCGCGATGATCAGCCCCGCCGCACCCGGCACAAAGCTCACGCTGCCGGGGGTCTGCTTTTTGGGGCTGCCTGTGCGCACCGCAGCGCCCGGCACCTCGGCCGGGCCGTCCAGCTGCTTCGGGGTGAGGGCGGGCTCGGTGGAATACACCACCGGAATGTTTTTGTAGCCTCTTGCCCGGCACTCCCGGCGCATCACCCGGGCCAGGGGGCAGGCGGTGGTCTTTTCAATGGTGGTCAGCTCCAGCAGCTCCGGGTGCAGCTTGTTGCCGGTGCCCATGCTGGAGATCACCGGCACCCCGGCGGCCAGCGCCCGGCCGATGATCTCCAGCTTGGCGGTCACGGTGTCCACCGCGTCCACCACATAGCTGGCCCCCTCGAAGGGGATCTGGTCGGCGGTGTCCGGCATATAGAACAGGGCGCGGGCCTGGACCTGGCAGTCCGGGTTGATGGCCCGGATGCGCTGGGCGGCCACCTCCACCTTGCTGCGGCCCACCGTTTCGGTGAGGGCGATCAGCTGGCGGTTGCGGTTGGAGTCGGCAATGGTGTCGTCGTCCACCAGGGTCAGACGGCCCACGCCTGCCCGGGCCAGGGCCTCGGCCACGTAGCCGCCCACGCCGCCTACGCCGAACAGAATCACGTGGGCGGCGTGCAGGGCGTTTACGCCCTCCTCGCCAAGCAGAAGGGCGGTGCGCCGTTCAAAGGGTGCGATGCTCATGGGTCTTGGTTCTCCTTTTTTGGGGTATCGTTGGATAAAAAGGGGCCGGGGGCAGCTTCCCCCGGCCCGGCGGGCGCTCAGCGCTCGAAGGTCATGTTCAGATCGGTGCTCCAGCTCTCGCCCGCGGCCAGGGCGGCGGCGCAGGGCTTCTCGTTCCAGTCCCCGCCGAAGGTCTCGGTATCCGGCAGGCTGTGCCAGGGCTCGATGCACACAAAGTGCAGGTTCGGGTTGCCGGGCGCGCTCCAGATCAGGGTGTAGGCAAAGCCCTCCAAGCCCACGGTGACGCGGCGGCCGGTGTCCTTCTCCACCACGCTCAGGGTCTTGGCGGTCAGCTGGCTCATGCAGGTGGAGTCGTAATCGAACATCCGGTCATCCAGGGGGATGACGGCGCTGTTCTCCATCAGCACCCGGGTCTCGCCGGTGACCAGGCCGCTGGTGGCGCCGGTCTCGATGACCACGGGGGTCTGGGGGGTATCGAAGCGCAGCTCGTAGTCGGCGGTGGTGTGCTTGTCGTCAAAGGGCAGCGCGAAGCCCGGGTGGAAACCGAAGCCAAAGCGCAGCTCTTTGTCGCCGGTGTTGGTCACGGTGATGGTCTGGCGCAGGGTGCGGCCGGTCAGGGTGAAGGTGCTCTCCAGGGCGAAGTCCCGGGGCAGCTTCTTGCGGGTCTCCTCATTGGAGCGCAGCACAAAGCGCATCACGCCGTTTTTGGCGCTCACGAACTCGTGCTCGAAATCCCGGCCGAAGCCGTGCTGGCCGCCCTCGTAGGTCTCGCCGTCCAGGGTGTAGCGGCCGCCGCTGAGCTTGCCGCAGTAGGGGAACAAGATGGGTGCGCGGCGGGGCCACACATCCTTCTGGCCGTCCCACATCATCTCGGCGCCGGTGGCCTTGTCCACCACGCTCATCAGCTCAGCACCCTTGGACTCCACGGTGACGGTCAAAAATTCATTTTCAATGGTATGCTGCATAAAAACGCTGCCCCTTTCTTTTTGGTAAAGACGTTACCTAAAGTATAGTACACCCGAGGCAAAATTCCAAGAGTGTCGATTGGCACGTTTGCGGAATATTCTGGAACCAGAGCGGACGGCACACACGCACCCGCCCGCACGCCAAATATCAACCAACGAAAGGAGTTTTGCCTCATGATGAACGGCTGCCTTTTGGTGCAGAGCTACGCCGCCCGCCAGAGCGCCCCGGTGCCGGGCGTGACCGTGACGGTGCGCGGCGAGGGCCATGCACCTGTGACCGTGACCACCGATGAAACCGGCACCGCGCCGGTGATCACACTGCCCGCGCCGGACAAGGCGCTCAGCTTGGACGAAGCCAACACCCAACAGCCCTACAGTGTGTGGGAGGTCACCGCTGAGAAGGAGGGCTACCAGACCGTGACCATGCAGGGGGTGCAGGTGTTCGCCTGCCAGACCGCCCTGATCCTGCTGGAGATGCTGCCTGCCCAGCGTCTGGGCGGGCCCCAGCCAAAGCCGGAAAGCTTCGACATCCCGGCCCACTCCCTCTACCGGCCCGAGGGCCCCTCCAGCGTGGCCCCGGCCCAAAACTGCCCGGCCCCGCTGGTGCTGGCCACCCCCATCGTGCCCACCACCATCACGGTGCACCTGGGCAAGCCCAAGGAGAGCGCCCGCAACGTGACGGTGAGTTTCCGGCATTACATCGCCAACGTGGCCTCCAGCGAGGTCTACCCCACCTGGCCGGGCGTGACCAAACCCGCGGCGGCGTTTTTCAAACAACGGATTTTTCCCTCCCATGTGGTATACTAGGTGTAACGAAACATTCCCCCAAGACCGCGGCACCGCCGCAAGGAGACTACTCTTATGTGCACAAGCATTGCTTTTTCCGCCCCCTATCCCCTGTTCGGCCGTAATCTGGACCTGGAAACGCCCTTCGGCCAGCAGGTGGTGGCCACCCCCCGCTCCTTCGCCTTCCATTTTCACCGCCGCCCGTCGATGCCTCACCATCTGGGCATGATCGGCATGGCCACCGTGGCCGGGGGTGTGCCCCTGTATGCCGAGGCCATGAATGAGGCCGGGCTGTACATGGCCGGGCTGAACTTCCCCGGCAACGCCTACTACACCCCCGCCGACCAGGCCGCGCCGGACGCGGTGGCTCCCTATGAGCTGATCCCGCTGGTGCTGGGCAGCTGCCGCACCCTGAAGGAGGCCCGGGAAATGCTCACCAGCATCGACCTGCTGGGCATCCCCTTCGCGCCGGGCTATCCGCTGGCCCCGCTGCACTGGCACATTGCCGACGGCACCGGTTCGCTGGTGATGGAGGTCACCGCCGAGGGCTCCCGCCTGTACGAGGACCCGGTGGGCGTGCTCACCAACAACCCGCCCTTCCCGGTGCAGCTGGCCAACCTGACCGGCTACCAGACCCTTTCCGCCGCGCCGCCGGAAAACCGCTTCGCCCCCGGCCTTGCCCTCACTCCCTACGGCCAGGGCATGGGCGCCATCGGCCTGCCGGGCGACTGCTCCCCCATGAGCCGGTTCGTGCGGGCAGCCTTTCTGAAGGGCAACTCCATCCACACCACCGGCGACGACGCGGTGAACCAGTTCTTCCACATTCTGGACGCGGTGGCCATGGTGCGGGGCAGCGTGATGACCCCGGAGGGCAAACCGGACCTGACCCTCTACTCCTGCTGTGCCGACCCGGCCCGGGGCGTGTACTACTTCAAGACCTACGACAACAGCCGCATCCACGCGGTGAGCCTGCTGCGGGCCCCGCTGGAGGCAAGCACCCTCTGCTGCTGGCCGCTGCCCGGCGGCCACGGCTTCGAAGCCCTGAACTGAATTCTTCCCTTTTCCCCCTGGCCTTCGGGTCAGGGGGATTTTTTTCCTTTTCCGCCTTTTTTTGCCGCAAACGCAAAACCGTTGTTTGGCAAACCGTTTCCCGCCCGGATTCAGCGTATGATGAATACAGGTCAAAGGCGATGCGCCTTGCCGGTTTTCCCTTTCTTGCAAACGCTGTGTGCTGCTGCAAACGGGCAAGCAGGCCCGGGTCCTCCCGCTTTTTGTACCATCCATTTTCTTTTTTATCGCCGGGCAGGGCAGCGCCCCCCGGCACAGGAGGTATTTTTTATGTACTACAGCAACGGCAACTACGAAGCGTTTGCCCGCCCCCGCACCCCGAAAAAAGCCGAGGGCAAATCCGCCTGGCTGGTGGGCGGCGGCCTTGCCAGCCTCTCGGCGGCAGCCTTCCTCATCCGGGACGGCGGCATCCCCGGCGAGCGCATCCACATTTTGGAGGAAGCGCCCCTGCCCGGCGGCGCCTGCGACGGTATTCTGGACCCCCAGCTGGGGTTTGTGATCCGGGGCGGCCGGGAGATGGAGGACCACTACGAGTGCCTGTGGGACCTGTACCGGTCCATCCCCTCGCTGGAGGTGGAAAACGCCAGCGTGCTGGATGAATTCTACTGGCTCAACAAGGACGACCCCAACTTCTCGCTGAACCGGGCCACCCTGAACCAGGGCGTGAGCGCCGAAACCGGCAACCGCTTCGGATTGAGCGACGCGGCGGCTCTGGAGCTGATGGCGCTCTTCTTCGCAAAAGACGAGGACCTGTACAACAAGACCATCGACGAGGTGTTCAGCGACGAGTTCTACGCCTCCAACTTCTGGCTCTACTGGCAGACCATGTTCGCCTTTGAAAAATGGCACTCGGCGCTGGAGATGAAGCTCTATCTGCACCGGTTGGACGAAAGCGACCTGGTCTTCGTGACCAACGGCTCCTGCACCGAGGGCGCGGCCCTTGGCTCCAACGACGAGGCGCCCCGCCTGACGGTGGAGAACGGCGAGGGCAGTAGCTGGCAGCTGTGGAAGAACCTGGCGGTTCAGAACCCGGCCTTCGGCAACCCGGACGCCTTCTGCTCCGACATTCAGGCCACCAAATGGGAATCCGCCACCGTGACCCTGCTGGACGACCGCATCGCCTCTTATGTGCAGAAGATCTGCCGCCGGGACCCCTATTCCGGGCGGGTGGTGACCGGCGGCATCGTGACCGCCAAGGACTCCGCCTGGCTGATGAGCTGGACCTTCAACCGGCAGCCCCACTTCAAGGCACAGCCCGCGGGCCAGCTGGTCGGCTGGATCTACGGTCTTTCCCCCGATGAACCCGGCGACTATGTGGGCAAGCCCATGGCGGAATGCACCGGCGCCGAGATCTGCATGGAGTGGCTGTACCATCTGGGCGTACCCGAGAACGAGATCGAGCTGCTGGCCCGTGAGGCCGCCTCCACCGTTCCCTGCATGATGCCCTACGTGACCGCCTTCTTCATGCCCCGTGCCGCAGGCGACCGGCCCCAGGTGGTGCCCGCCGAATGCGTGAACTTCGCCTTCCTTGGTCAGTTCGCCGAGACCCGGCACGACACCATCTTCACCACTGAATACTCGGTGCGCACCGCCATGGAGGCGGTCTACACCCTGCTGGACGTGGAGCGGGGGGTGCCCGAGGTATTCGGCTCCGCCTACGACCTGCGGTGCCTGCTCAACGCCACCCACTACCTGCTGGACGGCCGCAAGCTCACCGACATGAAGCTGCCCCTGCCCTACAAGCTGGCCCTGCACGCCGGGCTGGACAAGTTCCAGGGCACCGTGCTGGAGGAGCTGCTGGCCCGCTACCAGCTGATCTGACCCCAAGGCAGGCCGGGCCCGGCACAACACCGGGCCCGGCCCTCGAAAAAGACATGAACCATCCTGAGGAGGAATCATCCATGAAAGAAACCAATTACACCTATACCCACACCGGCGCGGACTACCTGAACGACGGCCCGCCCCGGGCGGAATTTATCCCCGACGGAGAAACGGCCTTTGTGCCGGTGAACGGCAAGAGCGGCCTGCTGGTGGGCGCGGCTCTGGTGGGGGTGGGGCTCGTCTCCATTCTGGCGCCGGGGGCGGCGGGCATCTCGCTGGCCACCCTGCTCACCGGCGGGCTGGGCGTTTACGGCATAGCCCAGATCATCGCCTTCGCCCGCCTTCCCTGGGACAGGCGCAGCGGCTGGACATTGACCAACGGCATCGCCATGACGCTGCTCAGCGTCGTTACCCTCTGGATGGCCCTGACCACCCCCCTCGGGATGGGGAGCATGATCGCATCGCTGGCCTCGGTGGCCGCCTTCTTCGGCCTGCTGGCCGGTGTGGGGCAGCTGTTCCAGTACACCACTCTCCGGCGCACCAAAAGCCCCGGCGCGGGCTGGGTGCTGGCCAGCGGCATCGTGAACCTGCTGGTGGGCCTTGTGGTCATGGCCGCTCCGGTGGCCGGCTGGTTCGCCCTGAGCACCCTGTGGGGCACCTTTCTCGCCGGCAGCGGCGTGGCGGTGCTGGCGGAATCCTGCTCCGGCCACCGGGGCCTGCGGGCGGTGGAATAACCGCTCCCGGCTCCGCGCCGCAAACCGCAAATCAAAGAACGCCTTTCCGAAGTTCGGAAAGGCGTTCTTTTTTGCCTGCATTTTCCCGTTGCCGCAGGCGCTTTCCTCCACCATGCTCCCACAGCCCTCTGCCGTGCCCGCCAGCCCGTGCCCGGCCCCGGGCAGGGACCTTGTGCTCAAAGCCCGAACAGCGGCTCAGGGTGCCCTGCAGCCCGTCTCAGAGGGTGCCGGTATCTACGCAAAAAGCCCCGAACCGTGTTGGCTCGGGGCTCTGGGATATGTATGGTTTACTCCTCGTTGGGGTCCGGCTCCTGGTCGGTGATGGGCATCTGCACCAGCAGCTCAAAGCGGCTCTTCTCGAACTTGAGCAGCCCCTCGTCCCGCATCTTGCACAGCTCGTTGGACATGGCGCTCCGGTCCACAAACAGGAAGTCCGCCAGGTCCTGCCGGTTCAGCGGGATCACAAAGGTGCGGCTGCCCGCCTTGTGGTACTGGGCGCTCAGGTAGTCCTGCAGACGCTCGCGGGTGGTGCGGCGGATGCTGTCCTCCAGCTTTTTGGTCAGCCGCTGAGCCTTCTGGGCCACCGCCAGAGTCAGGTTCTGCACAAAGCGGATCTGCCCCGGGTCGGTGAGCCGGTTTGCCCGCAGCAGCCCCTCCACCCGGAAGAAGAGCATCTCGGCGGCACTGGCGGCGGTAATGGTGCTGTGCAGCCGGTAGCCGCCCACCGCGTTCAGCACGCCCAGAGTGTCGCCGGGGCCCAGCACGTCCATCAGGTTGCTGTTGCCCGCCGCATCCGCGTGGGCCAGATGCAGATTGCCGGAAAGGATCAGCGCCACCTCCTCCAGCGCATCGCCGTCCTGCCCGATCACCGCCCGCCGGGCATAGCTCGCCCGCCGGGCGCCCACGGCCTCCAGTGCGCTTCGGATCTCCTCATCGGTCATGTTGCGGAACAGGATGCAGTGCCGCAGCGTTTCCAGCTCCACCCCCAGCCGCTGTTCCATGGTTTGTTCGGTCTCCATACCGGTTCCCCCTTTTTGCTCCGGCATGCCATACCGCAGCCGGTATTCCTGCTTTACATTGTTCTGTTTCATCCTTATTATACTCCTTGTGCGGCGGGCTGCAAGACCGTCCTTTTTGTGTTTTGACTCAGCGAAGCGGCGGGCCGTGTTCGGTCCGCCGCTTCGGTTTATTCTGCTGCAGGGTTACTGCTCGCTGCCGGTGAGGGTGCGCAGCTCCTCCATGGCCTCGGGGTGGAGGCTGGTGGTGGAGCCGGGGTTGCGCTGCAGTACCCGTGCCGCCCGGCGATACATCTCGTCGGTGCGCCGGTGCATGGCCGACAGCTCCCGCTGGATGGCCTTCTGGTCCGGCCCGGCAAGACCCGGGTGCAGCTTGCCCTCCCGCCGCAGCTGTTCCAGCTGGCGGCTCATCTGCCAGAGCATCTTGCGGCGGCGTTCCCGGGCCGCCTCCAGCCGCAGGCTCACCACGCCGGCGGCCCGTTCGCCCTCCTTGCGCAGGCCGTCCAGGGCATCCCGGGCATCCTGCTGCAAAAAGACCCCTGCAATTTCCAGCCGCCTTTGCAGCCGTGCGATCTGCTGCCGGCTTGCGCTCAGCTGCTCCAGCAGCCGCCGCAGGTCCAGAGCCTCCCGGGTGGAGGCGATCACATCCGCCGCAAAGGCCAGGGTCAGCACCATGGCCAGCATGGCCGCTGCCGGGCCGCTCAGCCCGGTGACGGCACCCGCCACCGGGGGCTGGATGACCCGCAGCAGCAGTACCGAGAACAATCCCCAGCACAGCGAGGCCATCAGGCAGATGTACCCGTTCAGGTTCCACTTTTCCTTGCTGTAGTCCCAGTAGCGCACGTGGAACATGCGCTCCATGGCCCAGCCGGTGGCGTATTCCAGCGCCGTGGCCCAGAACATGCCGCTGAAAAACAGCATCGGCAGGCTGCCCGCCACCGGGGCGCACAGGGCCAGAATGGCCACCGCGCCGAACCCGTAGATGGGGATCACCGGCCCATGCAGAAAGCCCCGGTTCACCCAGTGCTTCTGACGCACCGAAACATACCCGCTTTCCCAGACCCAGCCCAGAAATCCATAGCTAAAAAACAGCAGCACCCATTGGGGAAGTATGTAAAGTCCCAACATCATATTGCTTCATCCTTCCATTGGCCCGGCCGTCTCGCCGGGTCCATGAGCTCATTGTACCCTTTCGGGGCTTTTGTTGCGGTTGGCTGCACAACAGACTGGCTCTTCCGTACAGATTTTGCGCATTTTTCCGCCCGCCCGGCTCATAGGATGATACGGCGGCAGCTGCCGCGAAATGCATCGAACAGGAGGGATTTTTTCATATGGCGTCCATTCATTACATTCTGGAGGAGCATTTTCTTGCCAAGGGCGACCGGGAGCGGGCGGCGGCGGTGCGCCGTCTGGCCGAGACGCTGACCGAGAACACGCCCCAGCCGCCCAAAGAGGAGCCGGAGCATTGACGCGGGCGGCGCTCTACTGCCGCCTGAGCCGGGAGGACGAGGGGCTGGAAGCGTGTGCCGAGAGCGAGAGCATCCAGAACCAGCGCTCCATGCTGCTGGCCTGGGCGAAGCGGCTGGGCTATGCGGTGCAGGGCATCTACTGCGACGAGGACTACTCCGGCGCGGACCGGGACCGCCCGGCCTTCAACCGGATGCTCGCCGCCGCCCGGGCGGGGCAGATCGACGTGATTTTAGCCAAAAGCCAGTCCCGCTTCACCCGGGACATGGAGCTGGTGGAAAAGTACCTGCACGGGCTGTTTCCTCTCTGGGGGGTACGGTTTCTGGCGCTGGTGGACCATGTGGACACCGGCGACGCGGCGGGCAAAAAGAGCCGCCAGATCTACGGGCTGATGAACGAGTGGTATCTGGAGGACCTTTCCGCCAACGTGCGGGCGGTGCTCACCCACAAGCGGCGGCAGGGGTGCAGCATCGCCAGCAGCCCGCTGTATGGCTACCAAAAGGACCCGGCCCAAAAGGGTCATCTTCTGCCGGACGAATCCACCGCCCCGGTGGTGGAGCGCATCTTCGCGCTGGCCCTTTCCGGCCTGGGGTGCGCGGCCATCGCCCGGCGGCTGAACGCCGAGGGCATCCCCGCCCCTGCCGCAGCGAAGGCGCTGGCGGCGGGCAAAGCGCCGGGGCCGGGCCTCTGGAGCAAGGCCACGGTGCACCGGCTGCTCACCAACCGCACCTACGCGGGGGATCTGGTGCAGGGGCGGGTGGAACGGATCAGCTGGCGGGGCAAGCAGACCCGCCGCCTGCCGGAAAGCCGCTGGATCGTGGCCCCCGCCAGCCAGCCCGCTCTGGTGAGCCGGGCGGTGTTCGACCGGGTGCAGGCGCTGCTCTCCGCCCGGGCCCGCTCGGGCAGCCGGGGCGCGCCCCATCCGCTGGCGGGGCTGGTGGTCTGCGGCCTGTGCGGCCATTTGATGGAACAGACCCGCTCCGGCTCCATCCCCAAAAGCGGTGCGCCCACCCGGTATTTCCGCTGCCGCACCGCCCGCCAGAGCCCCGCGGCCTGCCCCGGTCAGCCCTATCTGCCCCTTGCCGGGCTGGAGGAACTGATTGCCGGGCGGGTGGCCGCCCTGTTTGAAGCAGCCGCCAGCCTGCCCCCGGCTCCGGCCAAGGCCCCGCCGCCCGGCGCGGGTGCGGGGCGGCGGCTGCGGCTGGCGCTGGCCCGGCTCTATCAGGACAGAGCCGCCGGGCTGCTGGGGGAGGAGGAATTTTCCGCCCTGCGAACCGAGCTGCTGGCCCGGCTGCGGCAGCTGGAGCCGCCCCGGGGCCCGGAACCGCCCGAAGCGCCGGACCCCTCCATCCCTTTGCCCCTGAGCCGGGAGCTGGCGGCGGCGCTGATCGAGAAAATTCTGGTGTACCCGCCGGACGAGGCGGGCAACCGGCGGCTGGAAATTTTCTGGCGGGTGTAGGGCGCGGGTTTGGGCACGCCCGCCTGGCCGGAGCAGGCCCTGCGGGCCAACATCCACGCCCAGATCAGTCTGGCCATGAACCGCATCTTCACCGAGTGGTACCCCAGCCGGGGCTACACCTTCAACATCACCAACTCCACCAGCTACGACCAGTATTACGTGCACGGGCGCAACATCTTTGAGGTGATGGAAAAGCTCACCGACGACATCTTCAACACCTACGTGCGCCGCCAGGGCACCATCGAGCCCTACTACACCGAATACTGCGACGGCAAGTCCGTCACCTGCAAGGGCATGAAGCAGTGGGGCACGGTGGACCGGGCCAACGAGGGCAAGAACGCCCTGCAGATCCTGAAATACTACTACGGCAACGACATCGAGATCGTGCGCACCAACAACCTGCAGGACATCCCGGAAAGCTACCCCGGCAGCCCGCTCCGCCGTGGCGACAGCGGCACCAACGTGCGCATCATCCAGCGGCAGCTCACCCGCATCGCCAAGGACTACCCCTTCTTCGGCAACCCGGGCACCGACGGCGTGTTCGGCGCGGCCACCGAGTCCACGGTAAAGGCCTTCCAGAAGCAGTTCAGCCTGACGGTGGACGGCGTGGTGGGCCGGGCCACCTGGTACAAGATCAGCTACATTTATGTGTCGGTGAAGGACCTGGCGGAGCTGACCAGCGAGGGCGAGAAGCCCAGCGGCGAGAGCAACGTGAACGGCAGCACCTATCCGGGCACCGCTTTGCAGGTGGGCAGCACCGGCACCGGAGTGGAGCGCATCCAGTTCTGGCTGAACGCTTTGGCCGAATTCGACCCCGCCCTGCCCAGCCTCACGGTGGACGGCATCTACGGCAATGCCACCGCCAATGCGGTGCGCGCCTTCCAGCGGGAGAACGGCCTGACCGTGGACGGCGTGGTGGGCCCCGCCACCTGGGAGGCGATTGCCGCCGCCTACAACAGTCTGGAAAGCGACATTCAGGACCAGCCCAGCGGCTACCCGGGCACCCCGCTGCGTCAGGGCGACCGGGGCGACAGCGTGCGCCTTCTGCAGTTCTATCTGCGCATGGTGGCCTCCAACTTCTCGTCCATCCCCACCATCACGGTGGACGGCATCTTCGGCGCGGCCACCACCAGCGCGGTGAAGGCCTTCCAGAAGGAATTCGGCCTGACCCAGGACGGCGTGGTGGGCCCCGCCACCTGGCAGAAGCTGTATGAGGTATACGGCGACGTGGCCGACAGCCTGCTTGCCCCCAACCAGCGCCCCGGCACCTACCCGGGCACCCCCCTCAAGCAGGGCAGCACCGGCAAGTCGGTGCGGGAGGCTCAGTTCTATCTGAAGCTGCTGGCGGTCTACTTCCCCACCCTGCCCACCGTGACCATCGACGGCATCTACGGCCCGTCCACCACCGCGGCAGTGCGGGCCTTCCAGACCATGTTCGGCCTGACGGCGGACGGCATCATCGGCCCCGCCACCTGGCAGGCGCTGTATGAGCAGGCTCAGCGGCTGCGCTCGTCCGACGGGCTGCTGGCCGCCTTCAACCTTGTGCCCTGGCCCGGCTTCGAGCTGATGCTGGGCGCCGAGGGGCCCTCGGTGGCCTTCGTGCAGTTTTTGCTGCGCTACATCAGCTATTTCTACGACACCGTGCAGGACCCGGGCAAAATCGACGGCATCTTCGGCCAGAGCACCCTGGATTCCCTGCACAGCTGGCAGCTGGAGTTCAACCAGCCCGAGAGCGATACGGTGGACGAATTCACCTGGAACGCGCTGGAGGCCACCTTCCTGAGCCTGGCCGGCGGGGTGCCGGATTCCACGGTGCCCGCCGCCGCGCCGGACTACCCGGGCTACGTGATGGCCCCGGGCAGCGCGGGCGGGGCGGTAAGCTCGCTGCAGCAGGCCATGAACGGCATCGCCCAGCGGTACTGCGTGGCGGATTTTGTTCCCAACGACGGCGTTTACGGCACCGAGACCACCAGCGCGGTGACCGCCTTCCAGCAGGGTCTGGGCCTGCCCGCCACCGGCGTGGTGGACCGCGCCACCTGGGATGCCATCTTCGCGCTGCTCTATCCGCCCATTCCCGAAGCCTGAACACCCCACCAAACGAAAGGAGCGAACACCATGCCCAAGATCTTTGTGTACGATGCCTATTCCAACAAGCTGATCACCTACAACCTGGGCGAGAACGACACCATGCCCTACTCCTACGGAACCACCATGAAGGTGAAGGAGTTCCGGGGCAGCAGCCAGAGCCCCACCCTCTGGACCACCACCGCCGCCATGGAGGCCTGGAACCTGACCCGCCGGTCCTACGGCAAGGGCATCCACATCGGCTACGCCTTCAAGCGCATCTGGGAGGGCGGCCACGGCACCCGCAGCCAGCACTACGCGGGCGTTGCCTTTGACGTGGGCCAGGGGCAGGGCTCCAGCGCCCGTAACGCCATCTGGAAAGCGGCCAAAAACACCGGGGCTTGGGGCTATGTGGAGCCCCAGGACATGACCCCCACCTGGGTGCACTTTGACCGGCGCTACGGCAAGCCCGCCTGCAGCGGCACCACCGCCGGGTACCCCACCGTGCGCCGGGGCTCGGTGAACACCTACGTGCTCATTTTGCAGGACGCGCTGAACGCCCTGGGCTATTCTACCCGCACGCTGGACGGCAAGTTCGGCGCCAACACCGAAAATGCCCTCAAGGCCTACCAGCGGCAGAGCGGCCTGACCGCGGACGGCATCTGCGGCTGCAACACCTGGAAAAAGATCACCGCCGCCTCGGTGGGCATCGGCCGCACCAAGACCGTGATCGACTGACCGCCGCCCTCTCACAAAAAGCCGGGCTTCCCAACGGGAGGCCCGGCTTTTCTGTAAACTTTTTGTACCCATTTCATGACAAAATCACTCAAAATATGGACTTTTGCGCTTGTTTGTTTATAATAGGGGAATAAGACTGTTTTCCCGCGCCGGGTTTTGCCCGCCGCCGAAAAGGGGGCTTACCTGTTTATGATCCGCAAAAATCAGAGGCTGCTGAACATCGTCAACTGCCTGTTGGATATCTCGCTCATCGCGCTGGCCTATCTGCTGGCGGTGTGGCTGTGGCTGGGTGTTTACCGCGACAACCTGTTCAACCCGGCGGCGGTGCTGCTGCGCACCGGGTCGCTGCTGCCCGCTTTTTTCTACGGGGTGGTCATGGCCGCCATCTACTATGCCTTCAAGCTGTACGGCTCCTTCCGGTTCTCCACATTGCTGGACGAAACGGTGGCCCTGCTCAAGGCGAACCTGCTGGGCCTTTTGCTCATCGGCATGACGCTTTACCTCACCCGGGCGGTGGATTTCTCCCGCGGGGTGCTGGCGCTGTTTTATGTGTTCTCCACCGTTCTGGTGGTGGCCAAGCGGATCACGGTGCGGCGGATTCTGCGCCACTACCGGATGCTGGGCTACAACCTGAAGCACGTGCTGATCGTGGGCAACGGCCGGCTGGCTCTGGAATATGTGGACTCCCTGCGCCGCAACCCCCAGTACGGCTATAACGTGATCGGCTATGTGGCCGCCAGCGAAAAGCCGGGCCTGGGCAGCCATCTGGGCCGCTACGAGGACCTGCCGGACCTTCTGAGCGGCCCGGCGGTGGACGAGGTGATCGTGGCGCTGGAGCCCCACGAGACCCGGTTTATGAACACCATCATCGCCGCCTGCGAGAAACAGGGCACGAAGATCCGCATCATCCCCTTCTACAACGACTACATTCCCAGCCGCCCCACCGTGGATGTGATCGGCTCGGTGAAGCTGATCAGCATCCGCACCATCCCGCTGGACAACATGCTCAACGCCGCCCTGAAACGGGCCATGGACGTGGTGGGCAGCCTTGTTCTGATCGTGCTCACCAGCCCCATCATGCTGATCGCGGCCATCGGGGTGCGGCTTTCCAGCCCGGGGCCGATTTTGTTCCGGCAGGAACGGGTGGGCCTGAACAAACAGACCTTCACCATGTACAAGTTCCGCAGCATGCGGGTGAACGCCAGCCAGGACACCGGCTGGACCCAGGACGCGGACCCCCGCAAGACCTGGTTCGGCAGCCTGATCCGCAAGTGCAGCATCGACGAGCTGCCCCAGTTCTTCAACGTGCTGAAAGGCGACATGAGCCTGATCGGCCCCCGGCCGGAGATCCCCCATTTTGTGGAGCAGTTCAAGGAGACGGTGCCCCTTTACATGGTCAAGCATCAGGTGCGGCCGGGCATCACCGGCTGGGCCCAGGTGAACGGCTTCCGGGGCGACACCTCCATCGAGGGACGCATCCAGTGCGACATCTGGTACATCGAGAACTGGTCCATCTTCCTGGACATCAAGATCCTGTTTATGACCGTGTTCGGCGGCCTGTTCAACAAGGAACAGCTGCAGACCGGCCACGCGGCCTCATCCCCCAAAAACGGACAGGCTGAGGACAAAACGGACAAGCCGGACCAATAACAAAAAGCGCCGGGCCGGTGCGAAGAGAAAACCTCTCTCGCACCGGCCCGGCGTTTCTGTTTTATGCGGCGGAACGCTCCGCCCGGCTTTGATACCACCGGTAGGCGGCAATGCACAAAAGGATCTGAACCGCCGAGGAGATGGGTGTGCCCAGACCGATCTCAAACAGACCCACTCCCGGGATACGGCTCATCAGATACACCACCGGAATGCGCACGCAGAAGGCGCCCACCACACCCTGCACCATCACAAACACGGTGCGGCCGCAGCCGTTGAAGCAGCCCACAAAGCAGAACAGCACCGCGGTGAGCAGGCAGTCGATGGCGTAGGCCTTCAGATAGGCGTGGGCCTCGGCAATGACCAGCGGGTCAGCAGTGAACAGCCCGGCCAGCTGTGCGCCGCCGAACAAAGGCGGTGCCCGCAAACCGCCCCACGATGATCAGGTCCGCTGCGCCGTACATGGCCTGCAAAAACAGCGCCGCCAGAATGTTGCCCCGGGTCAGCGCCGGGGCGTTTTTTCACTTTGCCCGTTCATAAAATTCTCCTCTTTGTGTTGCGCAGAGCGAAAAAAAGAGCCGGCAAAGGGGTTGTCACGCGGGCTGTTTGTTTTTGGTGAACTTCAGCGCCAGCGCCGCTGCCAGAACGCCAGCCAGAATCTTGCACACAAAGAAGGCCGCCACGCTGCGCGAATCGCTCACGCTGGACACAAAGGCCATCTGCCCGCCCAGCACGAAGGCCCCGCTCACCGACACCGCCGCGTTCATCACCTTGCCCCGCACGTCCATGCGGGAGTAGAGGGGCAGCATGGACACGGTGGACACCAGCGAGGCCAGCAGCCCCAGCACCGCGTATTCGTTCACGCCCAGCCGCCCGGCCACCCGGCGCACCGCCTCGCCGCAGCGGGCCAGCAGCAGGGCCGTGGCCACCATGGCGCCGCACACCACCACCGTGATCTTGAACACGATGATGAGCGCCTCGGCCACAAGGCTCTGGGGGGCGATGGCCAGCCCGGGCAGAAACAATCCCAGCGCCACCGCGCCGAAGGCCAGCACGCCCAGCACCCGCACCGCCTCGCCAAAGCCCGCCAGCGCACCCAGGCAGAGCCGGGGCGCTTTGGCCAGCCCCAGCACCAGCAGCGCGCAGAGCACCAGCACCGGCCACAGATTCTGCGCCAGTGCCAGCGGCGCAAGGCCCAGCGCCAGCCCGCCCGCCACCAGGCCCGCGGGCAGGGCGATCAGGCCCCACACCACGCCCTGCATAAAACCGGTGACCTGATAGTTTTCCAGACTGCCCAGAGCGATGGGCAGCGTAAAGCTCACAAGGCAGCCCAGGGTGGAGGCCACCAGCAAACCGCTGTAGGCCGCCAGAGCCTCGCTGGCCGCCAGCTGGCTGGCGGTGGCCCAGCCGCCCATGTCCGGGGCCAGCAGCATGCCCGCCAGCAGCGACGCGTCGAAGGGCAGCGCCCGGCTCACCGCCGAAAGCCCGCCCTCCAGCGCACCCACCGCGGCGATGATGAGGCAGTAGATACCGGTCATGGAAAGGCTCAAGCCGCCCATGGCCGCAAGCCCCCGGTCCAGCTCGGCGGCAACGCCCAGCCGCCCGCCCAGAGCCTTATCAAACAGGCCCAGGGCCGCAAAGCAGAGCAGTATCCCGATGCAGATGTTCATGGTTTTCTCCCCCGTTTTTCCGTTTGCACCCGAGCACAAAAAAGCGGCCCGGCCCCCTTTTGCAAGGGGAGCCGCGCCGCGTATTGCTCCGTTTGTGTTCCGGGCGCGTCATGCGCAGTGTATCACATTTTACAGCCGCCCGCAAGCAATTTACAAGTTCAGCACCTTGGACAGGAAATCCTTCAGCCTCTCGTCGTGGGGATCTGCGAACAGGTCCCGGGCGGGCCGGTCCTCCCGGATCTGACCGTCGGCCATGAAGATGACCCGGCTGGACACCTCGCGGGCAAAGCTCATCTCGTGGGTGACCACCACCATGGTCATGCCCTCGGCGGCCAGGTCCTTCATAACCTGCAGCACCTCGCCCACCATCTCGGGGTCCAGCGCGCTGGTGGGCTCGTCGAAGAGCATCACGTCCGGCTCCATGGCCAGCGCGCGCACGATGGCCACGCGCTGCTTCTGGCCGCCGGAAAGCTGGGCGGGGTAGCTGCCCGCCTTATCCTTCAGGCCCACCCGGTCCAGCAGCTGCAGGGCCTTTTCCTCGGCGGCCTTGGGGTCCATCTTGCGGATCTTCACCGGCGCGGCGGTGATGTTCTGCAGCACGGTCATGTTGTTGAACAGGTTGAACTGCTGGAACACCATGCCGATCTTCTGGCGGTGCAGGTCAATGTTGGTCTTTTTGTCGCAGATGTCCACGCCTTCAAAGAACACATGGCCGCCGGTGGGAACCTCCAGCAGGTTCAAACAGCGCAGAAAGGTGCTTTTGCCGCTGCCGGAGGGGCCGATCACCGCCACCACCTCACCCTTGCGGATGGTGGTATTCACGTCCTTGAGCACATGCAGCTTGCCGAAGGACTTATTCAAATCTTTTACAACGATCAGTTCATCTTGTGCCATTGGCCATTTTCCTTTCTGCAAACGCAATCAGACGGGAGGTGAAGAAGGTCATGATAAAGTAGATGATGGCAGCCACCGCCAGCGCCGCCAGCGACTTGTAGGTGGTGGAGATGACGCTGTTGGTCTGGTACATCAGGTCGGCGATGCCGATGACCGACACGATGGAGGATTCCTTGATGACGGTCACGAACTCGTTGCCCAGCGCGGGCAGGATGTTCTTGATGGCCTGGGGCAGCACCACCATGCGCATGGTCTGGCCGGACTTGAAGCCCAGGCTGCGGGCGGCCTCGGTCTGGCCCTTGTCCACCGCCTGGATGCCGCTGCGGATGATCTCGGCCACATAGGCGCCGCTGTTGATGCTCATGGCGCAGATACCGGCCATGAACCGGTCGGAGTTGGAGATGAAGGGCAGCGCGGGGAAGGTGATGCCCACCATGGGCAGGCCGTAGAACAGAAACATCACCTGAATCATCAGCGGCGTGCCGCGGATGAACTCGATGTAAACATTGGCCAGCCAGCGGGTGGGGGCAAACTTGCCCAGCTTCATGATGGCCAGCAGCGTGCCCAGGATGGTGCCCAGCAGCACGGTGAACAGCGCAAGGATGATGGTGTTGGCCACACCCTGGCTGAAAAAGCTGTTGTACTTGGTGAACAGGGTCACCATCTTTTCCAAAAACTCCATAAGACTCCCCTTTCGTGAGGGCAGCGGCGCGGCGCTGCCGGAAGACACAACAGCATCCTCACACCCATTTTGCGGGTGTGAGGATGCCTTTTTTCATTGGTTCTATTATACGCCCATGCTCTCGCTCAGCGCAACCGCCTCGTCGTAGGCAGCGTCGAAGGAACCGTCGGCCACCACGTTGGCGATCACCGCGTTCACCAGCTCCTTCAGGTCGTCCTTGCCCTTGGCGATCACAGCGGCCTTACCGAAGTTGGCCTCCTCATCGCTGAAGGCGAAGTTGGCCTGGGCAATGGCGTCGTTGCTGTTGATCAGGTCGTTGCCCACGGCGCCGTCCACCACGATGGCGGCAATGTTGCCGTTGGCCACTTCCATGGCCAGGGTGGGCCACTTGTCCAGCTCGAACAGGGTGGACTCAGGCAGAGCGCTCTGGATCAGCTGGCTCTGCACGGTGCCGCGCTGGGCGCCAACCTGCTGGCCGGCCAGGGACTCCTTGGTGGTGTAAACATCCTCATTGCCCTTCTTGACGATCAGCATCTGCTCGTCCTTCTGGTACACATCGGAGAAGTCGATCTCCTGGGCACGCTCCTCGGTCACGGTGAAGGCGGCGATGCCCACATCCACCTGGCCGGACTTGATGGCGGGGATGATGCCGTCGAAGGCCATGTCCATTACTTCCAGTTCAACGCCCAGAGCGTCGGCGATCTGCTGGGCCAGCCACATGTCGCAGCCCACGAAGTTGGCATTCAGGTCCTTGAACTCGAAGGGAGCGTACTGGGCCTCGGTGCCCACCACCAGCTTGCCCTTGGCCTTGATGGCCTCGATGGTCTCGCCGGTGTAGGAAGAGTAGTCGTAAGCAGCGGTGGAAGCGCTGGCAGCTTCGGAAGAAGCGCCGGTGGAGGCGGCCTCAGAGGAAGAAGCAGCGGCGGAAGAGGCGGTGCTGGAAGAAGCGCCGCCGCAGGCGGCCAGGCTCAGGCTGAGAACAGCCGCCATGGCAATGGCAAGAAACTTTTTCATGGTTGGATTCCCTCCGTATATGGGGCGGCTTCGGGATGCTGTTGGTTCCCCGGTCGGGCTCCCTTTGCCCGGCCCGCGCCGCCGTGGTTTGTTTTCGATTGGCTTTCTGGGGGGCGTCGGCCCCGTCCATGTGTATAATTATACGCGCCATTCCGATTTTTGCAAGGCATTTTTGCAAAAATATTCAGCCTCAGAGGGTTTTTCCATGAATCTCACAAAACCGGACCGGCTTTGGCGGCGGCTCTGTGCAGTTTGCACGGAAGCAAATGCATAAACATTCATTATGCAATGAATATGCAGCAGCTTCGCCGGTCACTTCACCGCCGGGATAACGGTGGAGCCGTTGGGGATCACATACACCAGCTTGCCGTCCAGCTCCAGCTGGCGGCACAGCTCGGCCGGATCGGTGAAGGCCTTGATGCCAATGCGCGCCAGCGGCTCGGCGGGGGCGGTGGTGAGCATGAGGATGTTATACCGGGCGGCCTGCTCGCAGTTCAAATAGAAGATGTAGCCGGGGAGAGGATGTTATACCGGGCGGCCTGCTCGCAGTTCAAATAGAAGATGTAGCCGGGGATGGTGAAGTTCTTGCGCAGGTCCGCGTCCAGGGTGCCGGCGCAGAGGGAGTCCACCCAGTCGAAGTATTCGGCGGGGCCGCCGCCGTCCCGGCATTCGGCCAGCAGCACCAGCGTTCCGCCCTTTTTCAGGCCGAACTCCACGTTGTCGATGGTCTTGGTGCCCTGATACAGCGACATATCCTTCGGGTAGCCGCCGCAGCTGGTGATGATCACATCCGCCTTCTCGGGGATGGGGGTCTGGTACATGGCGTCAGCGGCCTTGCAGGCCTCCAGCCAGGAATCCAGCCAGTGACCGGCGGTGATGCGGGCCAGCTTCATGCCCGCGTTCATCACCAGATTCATCACATACAGCTGCTCCACCATGGCCGCCGCCTCGCACATGTCCTCGTGCAGGGGGTTGCCCTTAAGCACCGCGTTGCCGATGGCCGGGTTGGAGTGGGGCTCGTTGGGGTCCAGCGAGTGGGCGTGGTTCTGCTGGATGGTCTTCATGGAGGCGATGCCGGGCAGGATGCTCTTGCGTCCGCCGCCGAAGCCTGCCATCACGTGCTGGGTGGCCGCGCCCAGAGCCACCACCTTGCGGCCCACCGCCAGCGGGTTCACCACCACATCGGTGCCCCGGCTGGTGGTGCCAAGATACACCAGGTCGTCGGCCAGGCAGTCGTGGTTCACCACCCGCACCCGGTCATAGACCGCATCGGTCACCAGCGTGCGCAGCTCGGCCTCGTCACCGCCGATGTGGGTGCCGTTGGCCACCAGAATGACCAGATCGTCGGTCTTGATGCCACACTCTTTCTCCATATACTCCACCAGCGCCGGGATCACCAGATCCTGCCGCATCCAGAAGCGGCTCATGTCGCTGATGATGAGGGTCACCGCATCGCCGGGCTGCAGCCAGCCGCGCAGGGGCTTTTCGTGGATGGGCGCTTCCAGCGCGGCGCGCAGGGCGGCGGGGATGTCCTCGATGGGGGGCTCGTTGTGGCCGCGCAGCTCCTGGTACCGGGCATTCTCCGGCAGGTCCAGCTGGACCCGGCCGCTTCCGTAGGCAAAATCAAAACAGGGCATATCTTCACATTCCTTTCTGTGGGGCGGCCGGTGCTTTGGGCCGCAGCGGCGCGCCGGGCTGGCGCACCAGACAGTATTGGGTCAGTTCAAAATGGCTTTTCA
>NZ_JAGHKE010000065.1:0-23251 GCF_017889395.1 Allofournierella sp.
TGCCCCAATGAGGAAGATCAGCGCCTGCATCGTGAGCTATAACGGAGCCGACGAGGTGATCCGGGCGGTGGAATCGCTGCTGAAATACACGAAGGACTGTGCGCTGACAGTTTATCTGGTGGACAACGCCAGCCCGGACGGAACCGGCGAAACGCTGGAGCGGCAGGGCTTTCCTGAAAACGTGAAGGTTATCCGGCTGCCGGAGAATCTGGGCTTCGGCAAGGGGCACAATCAGGTGCTTCCGCTGCTGGACAGTGAGTATCACTTTGTGCTGAACCCGGATATTTTCATTGATGACAATGTGCTGCCCGCCATCTGTGACTGGCTGGACGGCCACCCGGATGTGGTGATGGCCACCCCGAAGCTGCTCTTCCCGGATGGGCGGGTGCAGGTTCTGCCCAAGCGCAAGCCGAACATTCTGGGGCTTGCGGCGCGGCAGGGGGTGCCGGGGCTGAAAAAATTCGGCGACCGGTACGCCATGCTGGATGAGGACCTGAGCGTACCCACGGCCATCGAGTTCTGCACCGGCAGCTTTTTCTGCATGCGTACCAGTGTGTACAAGGCCATCGGCGGGTTTGACGAGGGCTACTTCATGTATGTGGAGGACGCGGACATCACCCAGAAGGCCCGGCAGAAGGGATTTGTGTATTATCTGCCCCAGTTCACCGCCTACCACGCCTGGCACCGGGCCCCGAACAAGAGCCTGAAGCCCTTTTTGCAGCAGCTCAAGAGCATGGGCCGCTACTTCTGTAAGTGGGGCTGGAAGCTGGGCTGCTGAGGAAAGCCCGGCGCATTTGAGGCTGCGCATCGGACCCAAGTCGACGGGAGAGTCCGCCCAAGGCAGTCAGCGGTATTTGCTGAGGAAAGCCCGGTGCGTCTGAGACTGCGCATCGGACCCGACCCGACGGGAGAGTCCGCCCAAGGCAGTCAGCGGTATTTGCTGAGGAAAGCCCGGTGCATCCGCGACTGCGTATCGGACCCTGCCAACGGTTGAGTCCGCCAAAAATCCGCGAGGGCGGCGCGGCGGGTCCGGCTTGGTGCAAGCCCGGCGCGAATGCCGCTCAACACACTACGGGCCGTTCTCGTGTACGGCCCGCAGGGGAGTAGCAAGGGCGCTTGCGCGCCTTTCGCGGCAAATGCGCCCGGTCTTACCCCGCCACCACCGCCCCGCCCCCGCTCCCTCGCAGCGTTCCGAAAGCTGAAAACGGCTGGCAATGCTTGCTGGGGAAGAAATTTCGATTTTACCCAACTTACGGGATGCGCATTTAAGGCAGTCAGCGGTATTTGCTGAGGAAAGCCCGGTGCGGTGGGTTTGCGGATCAGACATAACTTCCGGTCGAGTCCGGAAAAAAGTCGAGTCCGCCAAGGCAGTCAGCGGTCGTCGCTGAGGAAAGCCCGGTGCATCCGCGACTGCGTATTGGACTCGACCACCGGTTGAGTCCGCTAAAAAAGTTGATAGCGGCTGTAGCTCCGCTTTGTATTAAGCTGCGCAAATTTTTTATATCATACCCCGGCGAACACCGGGCAAAAAAGGAGCGTAACGCTAATGAAAGGTATTATCCTTGCCGGCGGTGCGGGCACTCGCCTGTATCCGCTCACCATGGTCACCAGCAAGCAGCTGCTGCCGGTGTACGACAAACCCATGATCTACTACCCCCTGTCCACGCTGATGCTGGCCGGCATCCAGGACATCCTGATCATCTCCACCCCGGAGGATACCCCCCGCTTCGAGAACCTGCTGGGTGACGGCAGCCAGTACGGCGTGCATCTGTCCTATAAGGTCCAGCCCAGCCCGGACGGCCTGGCTCAGGCCTTCCTGCTGGGTGAGGAGTTCATCGGCGACGATTGCTGCGCCATGATTCTGGGCGATAACATCTTCTATGGCAACGGCTTCTCCCGCATCCTGAAGGCCGCCGTGAAGAACGCCGAGGAAAACGGCCGCGCCACCGTGTTCGGCTACTACGTGAACGACCCCGAGCGGTTCGGCATCGTGGAATTCGATGAGAACGGCCGGGTCATCAGCGTGGAGGAGAAACCCGCGCAGCCCAAGTCCAACTACGCCATCACCGGTCTGTACTTCTACGACAACCGGGTCAGCGCTCAGGCCAAGCAGGTGAAGCCCAGCGCCCGGGGCGAATTGGAGATCACCACCCTGAACGCCATGTATCTGGAGGAAGGCAAGCTGGACGTGCAGCTGCTGGGCCGTGGCTTTGCCTGGCTGGATACCGGCACGATGGACAGCCTGGTGGAAGCCGCCGACTTCGTGCGTATGGTGGAAAAGCGCCAGGGCATCAAGATCAGCGCCCCCGAGGAGATCGCCTACAGGAACGGCTGGATCACCAAGGAGAAGCTGCTGGAAAGCGCCCAGCGCTACGGCAAGAGCCCCTACGGCGAACACCTGAAGCGCGTGGCCGACGCAAAGATCAAATACTAAGGGAGGCCCCTGCATGAAGATTCTCATCACCGGCGCCAGCGGTCAGCTGGGCACCGAGATCCAGCGCCAGCTGAAAAACGGCGGCAGCGCCCTGGGCCCTGTGCCTGAGCGGCTGAAGAACGCCACCGTCATCGCCACCGATGTGAACGAGCTGGACATCACCGACCGGGACGCCACCATCGCCTTTGTGCGCCGCCACCAGCCGGATACCATCATCAGCTGCGCCGCCTTCACCAACGTGGACGGCTGCGAAACCAATCCGGAAGGTGCCTTCAAGGTGAACGCCATCGGCGCCTCCAACCTGGCCCAGGCCGCCGAGCGCATCAACGCCCGGCTCATCCATGTGTCCACCGACTACGTGTTCCGTGGCGAGGGCGACAAGCCCCTGGACGAGAGCGAGCGGGTGGACCCCAAGAGCGTCTACGGCAAGACCAAGGCCCTGGGCGAGGAATATGTGAAGAATTTCTGCCACCGGTACTTCATCGTGCGCACCGCCTGGCTTTACGGCTACGCGGGCAAGAACTTCGTGAAGACCATGGTCAACGCGGGCAAGAAGTTCGGCAAGCTGGAGGTGGTCAGCGATCAGCTGGGCAACCCCACCAACGCCGAGGACCTGGCCCATCATCTGCTGCAGCTGGCCGTGAGCCACGACTACGGCGTCTACCACTGCACCGGCGAGGGCATCTGCTCCTGGTATGAGTTCGCTTCCGAGATCATCCGCCTGTCCGGCGTGGATGCCACCGTATCCCCCTGCACCAGCGCGGAATATTCCGCCAAGCACCCCGCCGCCGCTGACCGCCCCGCCTGGAGTGCGCTGGAAAACCGCATGCTCGCCTGCACTGTGGGCAACAACATGCGCGACTGGAAGGTGGCCCTGGCCGACTTCTTCGCCCACTGGAACGGCGAATGACCGCTTTTTTACGAATTGTCTCATTCATTGAATAAGGAGTATAAATAGATGAAACGCTATCTCATCACCGGCTGCGCCGGCTTTATCGGTTCCAACTTTGTTTACTACATGTTGAATAAGTACAAGGAAATCCAGTTGGTAAACCTGGACAAGCTCACCTACGCGGGCAACCTGGAGAACCTGAAGGGTGTGGAGGGCGACGAGCGCCACATCTTCGTGCAGGGCGACATCTGTGACCGGGAGCTGGTGAACGGCCTGTTCGAGAAATACGATTTTGACTACGTGATCAACTTCGCCGCCGAGAGCCACGTGGACCGCTCCATCACCAACCCCGAGATCTTCGTGGAGACCAACGTGCTGGGCACCGTGAACCTGCTGCAGTGCGCCAAGAACGCCTGGTACAAGGACGGCAAGTGGGCCGAGGGCAAGAAGTACCTGCAGGTTTCCACCGACGAGGTGTACGGCTCCCTGGGCGAGGAGGGCTACTTCATGGAGACCACCCCGCTGTGCCCCCACAGCCCCTACTCCTCCTCCAAGGCCAGCGCTGACATGTTCGTCATGGCCTTCCACGACACCTACGGCATGCCGGTGAACATCACCCGCTGCTCCAACAACTACGGCCCCTATCAGTTCCCCGAGAAGCTGATCCCCCTGATGATCAACAACGTGAAGAACCACAAGCAGCTGCCCGTGTACGGCGACGGCATGAACGTGCGCGACTGGCTGTATGTGGAGGACCACTGCAAGGCCATCGACATGGTAGCCGAGGGCGGCCGTGACGGCGAGGTCTACAACGTGGGCGGCCACAACGAGCGCCCCAACATCTTCATCGTGAAGACCATCATCAACCAGCTGCACGACCGGCTGAAGGATGAGGGCATCAACGAGGGCCTGATCAAGTACGTGGCCGACCGTCTGGGCCACGACCGCCGCTACGGCATCGACCCCACCAAGATCAAGGAGGAGCTGGGCTGGTACCCGGAGACTACCTTTGAGGTGGGCATCGTGAAGACCATCGACTGGTACCTGGCCAACGAAGAGTGGATGAACAACGTGACCAGCGGCAACTACCAGAAGTACTACGAAGAGATGTACAAGAACAAGTAAACGGCATTCAAAACGGGCCTCTCGTTTTTGCGGGAGGCCCGCTTGCGCTATCAAGGAGGAACACGCCCATGAAAAAACGGGACCTGCTGATCCTGGCCTTTCTGCCCACCGTGGCAGGCATCGTGCTGGTGAATCTGGTGGTGCTGATCTCCAGCAGCACCGGGGTCATGATCGGGCTGCAGGCGGCGTTGTCCGCCGCGCTGGTGGCGGTGTGGTATGCACTGGGCCACTGGTGCTCGCGGGAGGATAAGCGCCCCTGGCCCGGCTTCTGGCTGCTGCAGTGGTGGGGCGTGGCCAATGTGGTGTTCGGCTTTGTGCCCTCGGTGAGCGTGCTGGGGGCCCTGAGCCAGATGTACGGCGCCTGCATGAGCCTGATGCTGACCCCCTCGGCCGAGCTGCTGGGCGGGGCATATCTGCCCGCCCAGGCGCTGCTCACCCTGGCACTCACCAGTGCGGGCTATCTGCTGGGCTTTGCCGCAAAGCAAAGGAGGAGCCTGTGAGCGAATTTGCAGAATTCAGAATAGAACGGGCCACCCTGGCGGACCTTCCCGCCATGATGGCCCTGTACGCCCACGCCCGCCAGTTTATGGCCGAGCAGGGCAACCCGGACCAGTGGGGCACCGTTTACCCGGACGAGGCCCAGCTCACCGAGGACATTGAATCCGGCGGGGCCTGGCTCTGCCGGGAGAACGGGGCGCTGCTGGCGGCCTTCTATTTTGCCCCCGGGCCGGATGAGGACTATGCCGTCATCCGGGACGGCAGCTGGCTGGAGGAGGAGCGGCCCTATTGGGTGGTGCACCGGGTGGCCTCCTACGGCGGCAGGGGCGCGGCGGCCTGGTGCCTGGACTGGTGCTGGCAGCGGTGCGACAACCTGCGCATCGACACCCACCGGGACAACCTGCCCATGCAGCGGCTGCTGGAAAAATGCGGCTTCGGGCTGCGGGGCGTGGTGGACTGCCGCCACGGCGGCGAGCGCCTGGCCTACCAGAAGCTGCGGTGATCGGAATATGAAAAGAGAGCGTGCCCCGATTTGGGACACGCTCTTTTTTGCGTCTTTTTGGCGGCAAAACCGGCGATTCCCGCGTTCCGGGAGCGGATTCCCGCCCGGCGGGGTGGCGGCGGGAGGGGATTCCTGATACAATGAAGCCGGAACGAAAGGAGGGGCCGAGCATGGAAGACGGAACGGAAACCAGAATGGAGCAGGGCTTCAGCGAGCGGCTCAAACGCTACCGGAAGGAAAAGAACCTGACCCAGCAGCAGCTGGCGGACGCGCTGGGGGTGAGCAACAAAAGCGTCTCCCGCTGGGAGTCGGGCGGGGGCTACCCGGACCTGCCGCTGCTGGTGCCGCTGGCAAAGGCGCTGGGGGTCACGGCGGACGATCTGCTGGATGAGGAAAAGCCGGTGCGGGCGCTGACCCGGGCGGACTGGCAGGGGCTGCTCTCCTTTGCCTTCGCGCTGGGCGGCGGGCTGCTGTTTTATCTGCTGGCCACCTTCGCGCCGCTGGCGGTGTGCTATGCGGTGTATCTGGCCTGCCTTTGCTACGGGGCCTATCTGCAGCGGTACTACGCCCGCCACAGCCGGTGGTTCTGGCTGGGCGCGGCCGGGATGAATCTGGCGGTGAACTGGTCCGCTGCGCTGGAGCTCGTGATGCTGGTCGGGATGTTTGTGCGGCTGGGCCCGGCGGTGCTGCTGCTCCAGACCCAGAAGGAGCCGAGACTGGAGAGCTTCTGGCTGGCGCTGGTGCTCTCGGCGGCGCTGGCGCTGGGGGCCACCGCCCTTACCCTGCGCCTGCTGCACCGCCGGTTTTTTGCCGGTTCGCCGGAGAAGCTCACCCTTGGCTGGCGCATGCCCCGGGGCCGGGCGCTGCTGCCGCTGCCGGGTTTTGCGCTGCTGGCCGGGTTCTGGGCCATCTATCTGTGGCTGGAGCTGCCGCTGGTGCTCTGGCAGCGGCAGGGGGAATTCTTCGCCGGGCTGCTGGCGGCGCTGGCCGTGGTCTATGCCCTGGCGCTGAAGCGGCGGGGGCAGCAGCTGCTGGCGGCTCTGCTCACCCTGGGCATGAGCGGCGGAGTCTGGTGGCTGCGGCAGCTGAATGGAATTACCTGGGCGAAGAGTCTTTCCACCGGCAGGCTGTTCGAGTGGAATGCCGACCTGAACCCGGAACGATATCTGCCGCTGATTCAGCCGTCGCCCGCCCTCTTCGCGGCACTGGCGGCACTGGCGGCGGTCTATCTGCTGGCGGCAGGGCTGACGCTGCGGGAAAAGGAGAAAAGCGGCGTCACAGATACTGTGGAAAGTAAGCAAAGCGGCGGGGAATGACCCCGCCGCTTTTTTGTGGCGGAAAGGCGCGGCGGCCCGTACCCAAGTATGGTGGAAAGACAAGCGCCTTTTGCGGTAGAATAAAGGCAAAGCACACCGAAAAAGAGCGAGCCGGGGAAGCGGGTGAGTGTATTGAATCAACAATTTATACAAAGTGTATTATTTGATTGGGAGAAAATCGGGCGCGGAAGTTATCTGAGAGAAATAGAAGCGTTTCAAGGGCTGGAGCGGCTGGAGCTGGACCGTCCCATCACCTTCTTTGTGGGGGAAAACGGAAGCGGCAAGTCCACCCTGCTGGAGGCGATCGCAGTGGCTCATGGCTTCAATCCGGAAGGGGGGAGCAAAAACTATCGGTTCTCCACGCGGGATACCCATTCGGAGCTGTGGGAAGCGATTCGGCTGGTGAAGGGGCACCGCAGGGAAAAATGGGGATATTTTCTCCGGGCCGAAAGCTTTTACAATGTGGCAACACAGGAGGAAAGCTATGCGGACGCGCTGCACCCTTCCGCCGGATACCACGAAAAATCCCATGGCGAGAGCTTTCTGGCACTGGCACAGAACAATCTGAGAGCGAACGGGTTGTATCTGCTGGACGAACCGGAGGCCGCGTTGTCGCCGCAGCGGCAGCTTTCGCTTCTGATGCAGATCGACCGCTGCGCAAAGGACGGCGCACAGTTTTTGATCGTCACCCATTCCCCGATTCTGCTGGGGATTCCGGGCGCGGCGATCTACTGCTTTGACCAGGGCAGGCTTCACCCGTGTGAATACGAGGAGACGGAAAGCTACCGGGTGACCGAGCTGTTTATCAACAACCGGCAGGCGCTGCTGAATCGGCTTTTGAAGGAATGACAGACGGATTGCCGCCGCGCCGGGCGGCGTGCTACAATGGACAAAAGACTCCAAAGGAGGCAGAACGAATGAGGTTGGCACGAATCCTTTCGCTGGTGGTATTGGTGGCGGTGCTGTTCGTCACGGTGGACCTGGGCATCAACTGTCTGGGGGCGCTGGTGCCGGAATTGCAGGACGGCATCCCCTATTACAGCCTGCTGCAGCGGTGGTTCGGCGTGTGGGAGGGCGAGATGCGCACCCGGCCGGATTTCTTCTTTGTGTTCAGCCGCTGGCTGTGGATCTCGTTTGCGGTGTTCGTGGAAAATGCTGTGCTGTGGGGCATCAGCATCTGGAAACAGGGCCGGTGAACATTTTTTTTGCGTGAATTTTCAAAAAAACCATTGACCTGGCATCTGGTGCATCCCTTATGCTGAGGGTGCAAAACAGAGAACAGGAGGCGAATTCCATGAACGCAAAGCAAACCGAAGCGGCCACCGGCATCTCCCGGCGGAACCTGCGCTTTTACGAGGACCAGGGCCTCATCCATCCCCATCGCAACCCGGGCAACGATTACCGGGACTACTCGGAACAGGACATTCGGGACTTGAAGCTGATCCGGGCGCTGCGCATGCTGGATGTACCGCTGGAGGAGATCGGGGCCTGTCTGGAAGGAAAAACCACGCTGGCCCAGGTCTCGACGGCCCAGCAGTTCCGGCTGGAGCGGCGGCAGAAGGAGCTGGAGGCGGCCATCCGCTTTTGCCGGGAGCTGCAAAACGCCCCGCAGCCGGACGAGGAATTTCTGGATGGCCTGCTGAACCGGATGGACGCGCCGGAAAACCGGGCGGGTCTGTTCGGGGAGTGGACCCGGGACTACAAAAAGGTGGCAAGGGCCGAGGCAAAAAAGGTGTTCACCTTCACGCCGGACGACCCGGTGACAAACCCGGCGGAGTTGACGGCGGCCCTCTGCCGCTACGGCGAGCAGCAGGGGGTGAATCTGGTGGTGACCAGAGAGAGCATGGCCCCGGAATTCGAGATCGACGGCATTCCCTATACCGCGCAGCTGGTCTGGCGGCGGATGGGGCCGGGGATTCTGCTCATTGTGCGCTGCACCGCCCTGCACCCGGAGCAGCTGGAAAGCGATGTGCCCAGGGCCCGCAGCCGCTGGATGAAGCTGGTTCACTACGGCTGGCCGGTGGCGCTGTTCGTGCTGCTGTGGACGCCGCGGGTGATCGACACCGACCCGGCCAACCGGCCGGAGGTGGCACTGGCGGGCGCGACGCTGCTGGTGACCATCGCGGCCATGTACTGGGTGTTCCGCCACTTCAAAAGCTGAAACAGCTTGCATAGGGTGGGGCGGCCATGGTATGATGAGGGCAGAAACAACGGAAAGGAGGGCGCAGCCATGGGATGGAAAATGCGCACGGTTCGTGTACAAAAAGGCAACGAAATGGCAGTTCCGGCTCGAAGTGCGCCCTTTTTTCGGTCAGAACGCTGCCGCCGTGCCTGAACAGGTCACGTTTCCGGGGATTTCCCGGGAAGATTTTTGTGCAATGCATCCTTTCCGAAACAGGGCGTGAACCCATGTTTTCGGAAAGGATTTTTTGTTATGAAAATAAAACATCAGCTCCGCGCACTGTATCTTCTCGAAGCGGTGAGCGGATTCGGAATTGCCCAGGTGATCTGGGTGGTGCTGCTGGCCGGGCGGGGCTTTTCACTGGCCCAGATCGGTCTGGCCGAGGGCTTTTTTCATCTGGTCAGCTTTTTCTGCGAGGTGCCCAGCGGCATGGCGGCGGACCTGTTTGGCCGCAAGCGCACTCTGGCGGCGGGCATGGCCGTGCGGGCGCTGGCCTGCCTCGCCATGATCGCCAGCCGGGGCATCGGGGGCATCTGCCTTGCCATGGGGCTTTCGGCCCTTTCCTACAATCTGCTCAGCGGTACCCGGGAGGCCATCATCTACGACAGCCTGCTGCAGGCAAACTGCGCCGGGGACTATGAACGGGTGGCCGGGCGGATGGGTGTTCTTTTTCGCGCGTCGGCCATGGGCTGTTCGGTGTGTGCCGGGGCGGCGCTGGCTCTGGGCTGGCGGCTGGCCTATCTGACGGACCTTTTCGCCGCTCTGACGGGGCTTGTGCTGGCCCTTGGGCTGACCGAGCCGCCCTGCGGGCAGAAGGCATCGGCTGCGCTCCGGGAATTCCGGGCCCGGCTGCGGCGGCATGTGGCGGACACCGGCAGCTTTTTGCGCTGCAACCCGGCGGCGGTGGAGAAGATGCTGCTGGACGGCGCCTGCGGCTGCTGCGCCTATTTTGGGGGCCAGCTGCTGCAGCAGCGCCTGATGGAGCTGGGCCTGCCCGGCGGCCTGCTGGGCCCGGCGCTGGCGGTGATGGGGCTGGCGGGTATGGCCGGGTCCGCCCTGGCAAGCCGTGTGGGCGGGCGCTTCGGCCGGGTGGCCGTGGTGTGTGCGGCGGGCATCGGGTGCAGCCTGGCGCTGGCGGGCGCGCCGGTGCTGGCCCTGGCACTGACCGCCGGAGCCGCCGCCACCTTCTGGGACGGACTGCTGGAGGTGAAGATGACCGCCCGGCTGAACCGGGATTTCCCCAGTGACCGGCGGGCCACGCTGGTGAGTGTGCAGAGCATGGCCTACAGTCTGGCCATGCTGCCGGTGAGCCCGCTGGCGGGCGCGCTGTGCGACCGCTTCGGCTATTCCGGCGGCATGGCGGCGCTGGGGCTGGGATTGCTTTCGCTGGTGGCGGCGGGGCTTGTGCTGACCGGGATTCGGAACAGAACACAAGAAACAGAACCGCCGCGCCGCTCCAGGGGAAAGAATGGAGCGGCGCGGCGTTCTGTTTTGGGATTTTGGGGAATGCGGTCGCGGATCAGGGGAAACTCCGCGCGGGGGCAGGGAATTACAGGGCCTTGGCGGTCTCGTAGCCTGCGCCGATGGCGTCCTTGATGGTGCCGACCTTGTTGGCGTCACCGATCAGGTGGTAGCTTGCGCCGGCGGCCTTCAGCATCTCTTCCAGCGCAGGGTCGGCCTTGTAGCCCATGGCCAGAACCAGGGTGTCCGCGTCGGCGATGCAGTGCTGCTGGCCGTCCTTGGTGTACCAGATGCTCGATTCGTCCACCTTTTCCACCTTGGCGCCGCAGATCATCTGCACGCCCTTGGCCATCATGCGCTGCACCAGCAGGCTGCGGCCCGGGCCGGACTCGCTGGCCATTACGCCGGGAGCCATTTCCAGCAGGGTGATCTCCCGGTTGCGGGGGTACAGGTCATTCACCAGCGGGGCCAGGTAGTCGGCGGTTTCGCAGCCCACCGAGCCGCCGCCGATCACAACGATCTTGCGGCCGGGGAAGGCGCGGCCCGCCAGCACATCGTCGGCGGTCATCCACTGCTTGAAGCCGGTGAAGGCGGGGATTACAATGGGCTGTGCGCCCGCGCCTGCGATCACCTCATAGCCCTCGAACTCGCCCTCCAGCATGGCCTGGTCCACGGCGCAGTTCAGGCGTATCTCCACGCCCGCGCCCTCCAGACGGCGGGCCATGTACTGAATCAGACGGGTCAGGTCCTGCTTGGCGATGGGCACCGCGGCGATGCGCATCAGGCCGCCCAGCTCGGCGTCCTTCTCGCACAGCACCACATGGTGGCCACGCTTAGCGGCAACGAAGGCGGCCTCCATGCCGGCGGGGCCGCTGCCGATCACCAGCACGTTCTTCTTCTCAGCGGCGGGGGCCAGGGTGTCCTCGTTCTCCAGCTCAAAGGAGGGGTTCACGGTGCAGGCGACCCGCTTGCCGAACATGATGCCGTTCAGACAGCGCAGACAGCCGATGCAGGGGCGGATGTCGTCGGCCTTTTCAGCGGCCACCTTGTTGGCGAACTCGGGGTCGCACAGGTTCGCGCGGCCGATCATGCAGATGTCCGCTTTGCCGTTGGCGATCAGCTCCTCGGCGATCCAGGGCTCGGTGATGCGGCCCACGGTGGCCACCGGGATGGACACGTACTTCTTGATCTCGGCGGCGGTTGCGGCGTGGGATCCCATGGGGGTGCCGGGGGCGGGGATGGAGCTGCCCCGGGCGATGGTGGTGCCGCCGGACACATGCAGGAAGTCCACACCGGCCTTTTCCAGCTGCTTGGCCACGTAGATCATGTCGTTCAGGTTCAGGCCGCCGTCGGTGTACTCGCTGCCGGAGATGCGCACGTCAATGATAAAATTCTTGCCGCAGACCCGGCGAACCTCCTCGATGACCTCCAGCGTCAGGCGCAGGCGGTGGTCGATGTCGCCGCCGTATTCATCGGTGCGCTTGTTGTACAAAGGAGACAGGAAACCGCCCAGCAGGCCGTGGGCGTGGGCTGCGTGGATCTCCACACCGTCGGCACCGGCGATCTGGGCGCGCTTGGCGGCCTCGCCGAACTGGCGGATGATGACCTTCAGCTCCTCCTTGGTCACGGCGCGGGGCGCGGCCTTGGCGTAGTAGGGGCCCACGTTGGAGGGGGCGATCAGCCGGGGAGTGCCGGGCAGGGGGAAGGCCATGTGGGCCGGGTGGAACAGCTGGGGCAGGATCTTCGCGCCGTACTCGTGTACGCCGTCGGCCAGCTTCTTCCAGCCGGGGATGAAGGAATCGTCGTAGATGCACATGTCGCCGGGCAGGTAGCAGTAGGTGGGCTCCACGGTCACCACCTCGGTGACGAACAGACCAACGCCGCCCTTGGCGCGGGCCTTATAGTGCTCCACCAGCTCGTCGGTCACGTAGCCTTTGTCCGCCAGATTGGTGGACAGGGGCGGCATGAAGATGCGGTTTTTCACGGTGGTCTCGCCGATCTTGATGGGCGAGAGCAGATGCTCGTATTTGCTCATGGCCAAACTCCTTCGTATGGGGCACGGGGCCGCTGGCCTGCCGTGCCGGTTGGGTGCTTTCGTTTCGTTGGCCCCATTATAGCATGGCCGGGCTGCCAAAAGCCCGGGCGCTGGTTGCCATCAACGGCGGGATTTTGTTAGAAGTTTGACGGGTTGGGTCATAAAAACGCCGGGAAAAGACAAAAAATGCCGGTTTTAGCGCGCTGAAACGCCAAAACCGGCATTATTTGTTCTGGGAAGAAAAGTTGAAAATGGAGGTCAATCCTGCTTCGGCCCGAACTCCACCACCAGCTTGCCCTGCTGCTGGGTGAGGGCGGCGGGGCCTTCGCTCTCGCACACCACCGCCTCGCCCCGGCGCAGGATGGCAAGGCCCGGGGCCTGGTAGATCATCTGGTCCGGCTGGCGCAAAAGATGGTCCAGCAGGGCCAGGTGGGCCGCGTCCAGCCGCATCTTCTGGTCCGCGCCGGTCTCGCTGTAGCGCAGGTTCTGCAAAAAGCGCTTGCGGTAGACGCTGGGCAATATGCCGTACATCTCCTTGAAGGCGGCGGCGTAGGCCTTGGCGCTGGCCATGCCGCAGTCCAGCGCCAAGGCCTCGATGCTCTCCTTGCCCTCCAGCAGTGCCTCCAGCGAGGCCCGCACCCGCACATAGGAAAGATACTTCACAAAGGGCAGGCCGATGTGCTTTGTGAACAGCTTGGAGGTATAGGACACGCTGAAGGAAAGCTCCTTCGCCACGTCCTCCAGATGGATGTCCCGCCGGAAGTTCCGGTTGATGAACCGGATGGCCCGGCGGGAGCTTTCGTGCAGCGGCGACTGCAGCGGGATGGACTCCATGGGCCGGTGCGCTCCGCTGGCGCACAGGTCCGCCAGCTCCATCATCAGGGCGTTCAACTGGAACAGGCTGTGCTCCGGCTGGGTGAGCAGCCGCAGCAGCCGGCCCAGAGTCTGCCGCACCCGGCCCAGCAGAGCAGCGTTCTCCGCTTCGGTGCAGACCAGGGTGGAGAACAGTCCCTCCACCTGGCCCACCAGAGCCTCGGGCATCCGCTCGAAGTCGATGTGCAGCGTGAGGATCACGCTGGCCGCAGCGTTTTCCGCGCCGGGGGCCTTGCGGATCATGTGGATCTCGCCGGGGGCGATGAGGGCCAGCTGGTGGCGGTGCAACATGCGGGAAAAGCCCTCGGTGATCACCTCATACCGCCCCTCCAGCACGTAGGAAAGCTCCAGGCTGGTCTGCTGGCTGAACACCTGCCGGTCAAAGCCGTTGATGCTCAAACTCAGGGGGTGGCCGAACTTCTGGCCGGAAAAATCGTAGTAGGCGTTCATGTTCTGCATGGCGGTCCCCCCTTTTTGCCTGCAGTTTATCGGCGGGCCGTTAACGGCCGCTGTTCGCAAAGATGGTGCCCAGGTCGTACAAAATGTCGTGGGGCAGCATGCCGTACTGGCCCAGCCGGGCGGCGCACCGGTCCGCGGCCGCACCGTGCAGCCACACCGCGCACACCGCCGCATACAGCGGGTCCAGCCCCTGACACAGAAAGGCGGTGGTCATGCCCGCCAGAATGTCGCCGCTGCCGCCCCGGGAAAGCCCCGGGTTTCCGGTGGTGTTGCAGAAGACCTCGCCCTGGGGCCCGGCCACGATGGTCCGGTGGCCCTTCAGCACCACCACGCACCGGTTGGCCCGGGCATAGCCCGCGGCAACGCTTTCCCGGCTGGCGTTGATTTCCGCCGTGGTCACACCGCAGAGGCGTGCCATCTCGCCGGGATGGGGAGTGATGATGAGGGGCAGGTTGGCGGGGCGGGGCAGCGCCGGCATGGCCGCCGCGGCGTTCAGACCGTCCGCGTCCAGCACCAGGGGGCAGCCCGCGCTCTCGCCCAGCTGCTCCAGCAGGGCTGCGGTGCCCGCCGTATTGCCCAGACCCGGCCCGAAGAGCAGCGCGTCCGAGCCACGGGCCGCCTGCAGAATCCGCTCGCCCTCCGCCGGGGCGATGCCGCCGTCCTCACCGGTGCGGCAGGGCAGGAACACCGCCTCCGGGCAGCGGGCGCCCACCGCCTGGATCACCGGCTCGATGGCCGCCAGGGTCAGCACCCCGGCCCCGGCGCGCAGCGCGCCCTCCACCGCCAGCGCAGCCGCGCCCCGGTACTGGCTGCAGCCGCAGACACACAGCAGCTTGCCGTAGCTGCCCTTGTGGCTGTCCGGCTTGCGGGCGGGCAGATGCTCAAACACCAGGCTCGCCGTGATCTCCTTTGCCATATCCGTTCCTCCCCTTTTTCGCCCGGCGGCATGGCCGGGCGGAGTGTTTTGTGGTATGATTTTATTATACCTATTATACTACAACCGCCCCCGGGCGGCAAAGAGATGCAAGGCAAAGGAGTGTGGCCCCATGGACCAGCGTTTGGAGGAATTGATCGCAAAGAGCAATAACATTGTGTTTTTCGGCGGCGCGGGGGTGAGCACCGAGAGCGGCATCCCGGACTTCCGCAGCGTGGACGGCCTTTACAACCAGCAGTGGAAGTATCCGCCGGAGCAGATCATCAGCCACAGCTTTTTTGAAGCCGATCCCGAGGAGTTCTACCGGTTTTACCGGGCCAAGCTGATCGTGAAGGACGCAAAGCCCAACGCGGCCCATCTGCGGCTGGCCAGGCTGGCCAGACTGGAGGCCCAGGGCCAGCTGAAAGCGGTGATCACCCAGAACATCGACGGGCTGCACCAGGCGGCAGGCAGCAAAAACGTACTGGAATTACACGGCAGCACCCTGCGCAACTACTGCACCCGCTGCGGCAAATTTTATCCGGTGGAGTTCATTGCCGAGAGCCAGGGCATTCCCCGGTGCGAGTGCGGCGGCGTCGTGAAGCCGGATGTGGTGCTCTATGAGGAATCGCTGGACCAGAAGGTGCTGACCCGGGCGGTGCGCGCGCTGGAGGCGGCGGACCTGCTGATCGTGGGCGGCACCAGTCTGGCGGTGTATCCGGCGGCGGGCCTTCTGCGCTATTACGGCGGCAAAGAGCTGGTGGTCATCAACATGACCCCTACCCCGGCGGACAAGCTGGCCACCCTGTGCATCCAGCAGCCCATCGGTCAGGTTTTGGGAGAATAAGATAGAATTATTCAATAAAATTACAAAAAATCATTAAAAACAAACAAAAACTGTTGCAACTGCCCCCGCTGTGCTGGTATAGTATAAGTTATGAAGCAAGATACCCGGCGCGGATAATTTGATTGAAATTGGGGGCGTTGTTATGGAACGGACACAGAAGATCCCGCCGAGGGCCAAGGCGTTCATGGTCTGCCTGCTGGGCGCGGAATACGCCCTGGACGCCGCCCGCGGTCAGGCATTCGACGGGGTAAGGGCCTGCCTGGAACGGATGCGCATCGTGGCCGACATTGTGCTGCTCACCAACCTGAACGTGCGCTCGGCCTGCAGCGAGTGGAATTTCCACAGCCTGCCCCCCTGCGCGGCGATGTGCATCAAGCGGCGGGAGCTGGCCTATTGCGTGAACGAGCTGCTGAACCGGGGCTACGACCGGCAGAAGGTGCTGGTGGTGGGCTTCGGGTCCCAGTGTCTGGCGGCGGCGGAAAAAAACAGCGTGCTGTTTTACCCCATTCTGCCGGGGCAGGAGGCTGCGTGCTGGCACTCGCTGGAGGAGGAAGCCCTGCCCAAGCTGTTGCACGGAACCTATGCGGGCGACTACCAGCGGCGGCTGCTGGCCCGCCACAATGCGGCGCTGGCTCTGGCGGGCAGTGAAGCGCCCGCGCCCTGAAATACAACAGAAAAGGGAGCGTTCTGCGAAGGAACGCTCCCTTTCTATTTTTCAATTCACGCTCAGGCAGCCTGCTGCACCCGCACCAGGAAGAAATAACGAATCGAGCCGCGCCAGCCGAAGCCCGCCTCCACCTGATAGAGGTAAAGGCCCGGGGTGCCGGGGCTGATGATCTGACCGTCGCTCACATCGGCCAGCTCCACAAAGTTTTCCAGCGCATCGTCCGACGCGCGCTGGATGCGCAGCGTCTTGGGCGGCAGCGAAAAGCTGATGTCCAGCACGCTGTTGGGGGCCAGATCCACCGGATACAGCTGCTCCCGCAGGGTGGCGCTGGTATAGGTGGGGGTGTTCTTGGCCACGGTGGTGAAGAAGTTCCACTCGTATCCGGCCCGGAAAACCATCTTGTCGTTCAGGTTCATGTCCCCGTTCACCGTGATGGTGATGGTGGGCAGCGCCTGCTCCGGGTCCTTCACATCCATATTTTCCCGGATCAGCACCGTGATGATGATGGCCACGGTCATGAGCACCGCGCCCAGCAGCAGCTTGCGGATCACAAGCCTTGGCGTATACATGCAAAAGCCCCCCTCGCAATAGTTACCTTTTCATTATATACGAACCGGAGGAAAAAATCCAGCAGCGGGGGTTGAAGGGCCCCGCAAAAGCAGGTAAAATTACAAAAGAGACAAAAATGGGGCACAAACGCTCCGCAAAGGGGGAGAAGAAACGATGAAAATTGTTGTGCTGGACAGCTACTGTGTGCGCCCGGGAGACCTGGACTGGACCGGCCTGTACGACCTGGCGGATGTGGTGGAGGAATACCCCCGCACGCCTCCGGAGCAGCTGATCGACCGGCTGCGGGACGCGGATTTTGCGGTGAGCAACAAGTGCCGCATCGACGACGCGGTGCTGGATGCCTGCCCGCGCCTTCGCTGGGTGGGCCTGACCGCCACCGGCACCGACAGTCTGGATCTGGAGGCCTGCCATCGCCACGGGGTGGCGGTGGCCAATGTGCCGGGCTATTCCACCGAAAGCGTGGCCCAGCACGGCTTTGCCCTGCTGCTGGAGCTGGCCAACAGCATCGCCGGCCGGGCCGCCAGCCTGCGGGACGGCTACTGGCAGACCGGCGTGCCGGATTCCTACGGCATTCACCCCCATTTTGAGCTGGCGGGCCGCACCTTCGGCGTGGTGGGCTACGGAGCCATCGGCCGGGCGGCGGCGCGCATCGCAAAGGGCTTCGGCATGCGGGTGCTGGCCTATACCCGCCATGTGAAGCCGGAATATGCCGCCGACGGGGTGGAATTCGTGCCCTTCGAGCAGCTGCTGGAGGACAGCGACGTGGTGAGCCT
Source organism: Allofournierella sp. (assembly GCF_017889395.1). Classification (NCBI taxonomy): domain Bacteria; kingdom Bacillati; phylum Bacillota; class Clostridia; order Eubacteriales; family Oscillospiraceae; genus Allofournierella; species Allofournierella sp. The sequence goes on from NZ_JAGHKE010000065.1 coordinate 17,548, forward strand.
GCACTGCCCGGCCACCGCCGAGACCCGGGGCATGATCGACAAAGCTGCCCTGGCCGCCATGAAGCCGGGGGCAATTCTTCTGAACACCGCCCGGGGTGCGCTGGTGGACGAAGCGGCGGTGTGCGCCGCGCTGAAAAGCGGGCATCTGGGCTACTATGCCTCGGACGTGGCGGCTCACGAGCCGGTGCGCCCGAAGGATGAGCTGCTCCATTGCCCGAATGTGCTGCTCACCCCGCACGTGGCCTGGGCCACCCAGGAGGCGCTGGCCCGGCTGAGCGCCGAGGTGTGCGCCAATCTGGAGGCATTTTTGCAGGGCGAGCGGCGCAATCTTGTTTAACGAATAAAAGCGGGGCCGGACCCCTGGCAAACGGAAAGGAGCGGGTGTCTTGACCCCCTTGAAGCGACAGTTTTTTCGCTATGCGCTGCCCAGCATGCTGAGCCAGCTGCTGAACAGCTGCTTTATTATTGTGGACGGCTTTTTTATCGGCCGGAATCTGGGCGACATCGGCCTTGCGGCCATCAACGTGGCCTGGCCCATCACCGCCTTCATTCAGGCGGTGAGCCTGGGCCTGGGGCTGGGAGGCGCGGTGCGTCTTTCCACCGCTCTGGGCCGGGGCGATAAGGAGGAAGCCGCGCTGGCGCGAGGCAACACCCTCACGGCGCTGGCCGCGGCGGGCGTGGCCATGAGCCTGGGGCTCTGGCTGGCCTGCCCGGTGATCCTGCCGCTGATCGGCGCAAAGGGGGAACTGTATGCCCCGGCGCTGGAATACAGCCGGATGATCTGCGCGCTGGCTCTGGGCCAGACCATCAATACCGGCGTGCTGCCCCTTTTGCGGGGCAGCCACAAGACCATGCAGGCCATGAGTTTCACTATCGTGGGCCTGTTGGGCAACATCCTCATGGACTGGCTGTTCATTCAGGTCTTTCAGTGGGGGCTGGCGGGCGCCGCGGTGGCCACCGGCTCGTCCCAGATTCTCTGCGCGGTTCTGGCCCTGCCCACGTTGCTGGCTGTGCGGGAGCTGCCGCTGCGCCGGGCGGATTTCGCCCCCCGCTGGCAGATGCTCCGGGGCATTGTGCAATACGGCATCTCGCCCTTTGGCCTCTCCATCTCCACCAGTGTGATTCTGCTCATCACCAATCTGCAGGCGCTGCACTGGGGCGGTACCCGGGGCGTGGCGGTGTATGCGGTGCTCAGCTATGTGCTGGGCGCGGTGATCCCGCTGGTGAGCGGCGTGGGCGACGGCGTGCAGCCACTGCTCAGCCATGCCCGGGGCGCGGGCGAGTGGGGCCAGCTGGCCCAGCTGCGCCGCTGGGGCCTGAGCCTTGCGGTGGGGGGTGCCCTTGTGTGCAGCGTTCTTACCTGGATGGGCCGCAGCCAGCTGCCGCTGGTGTTCGGGGCCAGCCCCGAGGCCACCGCCGAGGGTGCGGCGGCCATGTGGACCCTTTGCATCGGCTACCCCTTCATGGCGGTGGTGCGCTTTTGCAGCAGCTACTTCTGCGCGGTGGGCGAGCCGGTGTTCAGCGGCATTCTGGCCTACGGCGAACCGCTGGGCACCCAGCCCCTGATGCTGCTGGTGCTGCCCCTTTTCCTGGGGCTCACCGGCGTGTGGGTGGCCTGGCCCGCGGCGGTGGCCCTGGCGGCTGTGGCCGCGCTGGTGCTGCTGGCGATGCAGGCGGGCAAACAGCCCCCGGCGGCTAAAAACGAAAATCTGGCCGGGCAGCGGCCCTGACCATTTGAATAAACGGCCCGCAATGGAACGGGCGGATAGGGAGGAACCACCATGGAAGAGAAAAAGACCGTGGCCGGAGCGACCGGCGGCACGCTGGTGAACTTTGTGCTGCTGGAGCAGCCCGCCTTTGACCGGGAGAAGCTGCTCCGGGACCTGCAGAGCGAATGGGCTCTGGCGGGGAACGGCGAAAAGGAGGCCCCCGCCACCGGCAACGTGGTGTTTGACGATCAGGGCATGATCGCGGCAGTGGCACTGATCGATGCGCCGGTGCCCGAGGGCGAGGCGGAGCAGCAGGCGAAGACCAACTACTGGTGGCCTCAGGCGGTGCAGGCCGCGGCGGCCCACAAGGCCCATCTGCTCATCACCGTGCTGCCCCAGGGGCAGGCGAGCCCGGTGGAGGCGGCCAAGCTGCTCACCAAGGTGAGCGCGGCGGCCTGCGCCCAGCCCGGCGCGCTGGGCGTGATGGCGGCGGGCACCCTGCTGGCCCCGGATTTTTACCGGGCCGTGGCCGACACCATGAAGGAGGACGTGCTGCCCATCCTGAACTGGGTGTACTTCGGCCTGTGGCAGAGCGAGCAGGGGGTGTGCGCCTATACGTATGGCCTGCGGGACTTTGAGCTGCCCGAGCTGGAGATTTTGCACAGCGCCCGCCGCCCGGTGGAGCTGAGGGACCTGCTGGCAAATCTGGTCATGGATCTGCTGGAGGGGGACCTGGAGCTGGCCGAGGGCCAGACGCTGGACACCGGGGACGGCGTGCCGGTTCCGGTGAGCCGCAGCGCCGGTGTGGCCGTGGAGGGCGAAAGCTTCAAGCTGGGCTTCTGAACACAGGGAATTTGACACAAAGAACAGGGAAGGAGAACGAGACAGGGGATGACAGGGCTGTTGGACGAAAAGACCCGAATCCGCGCTGAGGAGCTGGCGGCCCAGCGCCGCTGGTACGACGCGTTGGATCTGGTGCAGGATCAGGTGGAGGGAGCCATCGATCTTGGCCTTGTCAGCCGGGAGCAGATGCGCGCGGATCTGGAGCTGGCGCTGCTGGTGGCCCGGCTGGACCTGGGCGCGGCGGAGTACGAGGCCTGGCAGCAGGCGGTGCAGTGGCTGGCCCGGCTGGAGGAGCAGGGCCGGGGCAATCCGGAATGGTGCCGCAGTCTGGCGCTGGCCCGGCTGTATACCGGTGCGCCCGAGGAGGCGCTGCGTCTGGCCCGCATGGGCCTCAGTCTGGACGGGCAGGACGAGACCTGCCGGTATCTGGCGGCGGTGCTCGCCGCCCATTTTGGCGACAGGGCCGAGGGCATCGCGCTGCTGGAGGAGGGCCTTGCCGCCCATCCCGGCCAGCGCCGCTTGGCGGACGCTTTGGAGCGCTTGCAGGCGGGGCAGAGCCTTGAGCAGATCGAGACGGCCCGGCTGGAGGCAGAGGGCATCTGCCCGGCCCAGAGCGAGGAGCGGGCAAGCCATGGCCTGCGCACCCCCGCGGAAGAAGCGCTGTTCTGCATGCTGGGCGATGACGAGGGCCTGACAAAAGCCGCCGCAGCCTTCGGTGCGGAAAATCCCCTCTTTGAGGGCATCTACTGCTTTGCGGACCTGATCTTCCAGGGCAATTTTGTGAACCTGCGGCTGGACATGAACCAGCGGGGCGCGGGCAAGATCGGCCAGGACTGGGCCGCCGCCCTCACCGCCCGGCTGGAGGAGCTGGACCGGCTGGCCAAGGCGGCCATCCGGAAAAAGGAGCCGGGCCGTCGGCTGGAGCTGGCCCATCTGCTCGTTGAGCGCAGCGGCTGCTTCCGGCTGGGCTATCAGGTGGGCCGAAGCCGGGAGGAACGGCTCTTCGCCTACCAGCGGTTCGACCCCCGGTTTGAGATTTGGGGTGAGCCGCAATACGAGGACTATTCGGCGGACGAGGTGCCCCTGCCCCCGGAGGAGGCGGGGCCGCTGGCTTCCGCTGCCGCCTATACAAAGGAGCAGAAGGAACGGCTGATCGAGCATCTGCGCCGCTGGCTGGGCCCGGTGGACCGGGTGATCCCCCCGGCCGAGCAGGGCGGGGTGGAGCTGCTGGTGCTGGGGCCCACCCGCCACCGGCACTGGACGGTGCTCATCACCTGCGGCATGGGCGCTGTGCCCATGAACGTGCCGCCGGAGCTGGCGGGCTTCGGGGCCGAGCGGGCCGAGATCATGATGTATCTGCCCCCGCACTGGAACGCACTTTCCGCCGACCCCAAGGATGCCTGGCCGGTGGGCTGGCTGCGGCTGCTGGCCGCCATGCCCCGCCAGCAGGGCACCTGGCTGGGCTGGGGCCATACCATCCCCAACGGGCGGCCCTTTGCCCCTGGCTGCGGCTTCACCGGGGTGATCCTGCTCACCCCCGGCGGCGTGCCGGAGGCGGCGGCGGTCTGCCCGCTGCCCGATGGGGGCGAGGTGAACCTGTATCAGGCCGCGCCCCTTTATAACGAGGAGATGGCCTATAAGCTGGAGCAGGAGGCCGAGGGCCTTTTGCGCCGGTTCGATGAGGTCCAGCTGGAGCCCCGTGCCCCGTTGGGTGAGCCCCTCCGGCCCAATGCCTGCCCGGCAAAGGGCGGTGCGCCGGAAAACGAGGCCCTGCTGGAGCAGATCGAGGCCTGGAACACCGACCGGCAGTACGAGCGGATTCTGGAAGCCATTCTGGAGGTTTCGCCCGAACAGCGCGGCCCGAAGCTGCTGGGCCAGCAGGCCCGGGCGCTGAATAACCTGGGCCGCTTTGAAGAGGCGCTGAAAATTCTGGAGCTGTGCAAAGAGCAGAGCGCGGCGGACCCGCTGTGGCATTTCCGGGCGGGGTACGCCTGGTATCATCTGGGCAAAGAGGAAAAGGCGCTGGAGGCCTTTGACCGGGCGGACGAGCTGGCCCCCGGCGACGAGGAGACCGAGCGGTATCTGGACTGGTGCCGCAGCGCCATTGCCCTGCCGGTGCAAAAGCAGCCCTTCACCGAGCGTGTGCGGGATTACTGGGCCGCCTTTTCGGCCCGGGAAGCCCAGCTGCGGGCGCTGAGCGAAGCGGGCGAGAGCGAAAAAGCCCGCCAGGCCCATGCAGAGCTGCTGGCCGGGGTGTTCGGAGGGGCGGAATTCTCGCTGGACACCGGGGCGGATGGCCGTCTGCGGCTGGCGGTGTGGGCCGAGTGCATGCCCACCCGGCTGATTCAGATCCTTCACTGGCGGGAGCAGGCCCCCGCGGCGCTGGCGGAGCACTGGGTATTCTGGGCGGGCCAGCCCGCTGACCCGGATGCCCCGGCCTTGCAGGAGGCGCTGGCCTGGCCCCAGAAGAGGGGCGAGAAGGCCGTGGTGGCTCTCTGGGCCCCGGATCTGCACGCCGGGCAGGACATCGCGCCCGCGGCCCGGCTGCTGAGCCAGGCCATGGGCGAGGGCGCCGCGCTGTGCCGCGTGGAGCGGCTGGAGGTGCTGAGCGAGCCCCGGCCCCAGGGCGGCATGCCGCTGCGCCAGCTGCGCAGGCAGATGGCGGACTGGTTCTGCGGCGGCGACGAGGCCGCGCTGGACGAGGCCCAGTCCATCGGCTGGAATTATCAGAACTATTGCTACGAGCCCGCCACCCAGGAGGACTGGGCCCTGCGGCAGGACGTGATCGCCGGTGCCACCTGCTGCAGTGAGCTGCTGGCGGACTACTACCGGGGCGACGATTCCCGGATGGACCGGTTGCAGGCGGACGGCGTGATCTGCGGCTTTTTCTTCTACAGCACCGAGCAGGTGCCGGAGGCCCAGCGGGTGGAGCTGCGGGGCCGCCTGGAGGATGAGCTGCAGCAGGCGGCAGGGGAGAATCTGTGGATTCTGGGCGGAGCCACCGGCTTTGCCTATTCCTACATCGACTGCATCTGCTTTGATTTGAAGCCGGTGCTGAACGCGGCCAGCGCGCTGCTGAACCGCTACCCCTTCGCCGAGATCGGCTTCCACGTGTTCCGGCTGAACTGCGGCGGTGTGAACCTGCGGGACGA
>NZ_JAGHKE010000066.1:0-14863 GCF_017889395.1 Allofournierella sp.
GGGATTTTTGGTGCGGATGAAGGGACTTGAACCCCCACGGTATCGCTACCACTAGAACCTGAATCTAGCGCGTCTGCCAATTCCGCCACATCCGCATATGCTGTTGTTACAGCCAGCAAGCCGGAGCTCTTGCCCCTTGCCTGCTTTGTGGAGCAGGTGATGGGAGTCGAACCCACGTCCTCAGCTTGGAAGGCTGATGTACTAGCCGTTGTACGACACCTGCGCATCAGCTCTCTTGTGTCGGCTGCGAAATGTATTATAGCACGGTGTTTTGCAAAACGCAAGCCCTTTTTCAAAATATTTTTTAAAATTTTTTCTGTTTTTTCTCCGGGGCCCGGTGAGGGGCATAAGATATATGTTATAATTAATATTACTGTGCTTTTTGCAGGATACAAATCCCCCGGCCGATGGTCGGGCAAATTATCTGCGAGGGAGTTTTTCTTTTATGAGTCTGATCGAGCTGTTTATTCTGGCAGTCGGCCTTTCCATGGATGCGTTCGCCGTTTCCATCTGCAAGGGCCTGAGTCTTCCCTGCCTGAAGCCCCGTCATGCCGCCATCACCGGCCTGTACTTTGGCGGCTTCCAGGCGCTGATGCCTCTGATTGGCTACCTGCTGGGCACCCAGTTCCAGCAATTCATCACCAATATTGACCACTGGATCGCCTTTGGTCTGCTGGTGTTCATCGGCGTGAATATGATCCGGGAATCCCGCTCGAAGCCGGAGGAGCTGAACTGCCAGTTCAGTCCGGCGGCCATGCTCCCTCTGGCGGTAGCCACCAGCATCGACGCGCTGGCGGTGGGCGTGACCTTCGCGTTCCTGTCGGTGGACATTGTGCCCGCTGTCAGCTTTATCGGCGTGACCACCTTCTGCCTGTCCGCCGTGGGCGTGGCCATCGGTCACCGGTTCGGCGCCCGCTACAAATCCCGTGCCGAGCTGGCCGGCGGCATCGTTCTGGTGCTGATGGGCTGCAAGATCCTGCTGGAGCATCTGGGCCTGCTGGCATTTTGAGCCGCGGCGTTGCATCCTTCCTCTTTTTGTGGCATAATCGTTCTGTAATCCTTCTTGTCGTTTCGACAAAATCTGTAACCCCAGGGAGGCCCGCCGATGGAATTTTACGAATATCTTCCCTTTTGGCCCAAGCTCACCCGTGAGCAGCAGCAGTACCTGACCCAGAACGTGACACTGCATCACGTGAGCAAGGGCGAGGTGGTGCGCAACGGCTCCGAGGACTGCGTGGGCCCGCTGATCGTGGTACACGGCCAGCTGCGGGGATACTCCTTCTCCGAGGAGGGGCGCGAGGTCACCCTGTACCGGCTGTTTGAACGGGATGTGTGCATTCTCTCGGCCTACTGCATGCTGAACAGCCTGCAGTTCGACATCTCGGTGCAGGCGGAAAAGGATTGCATCCTCTACCGCATCCCCGCACCGGTCTACAAAAAGCTGATGCAGGAATCCGCCCCGGTGGCCAACTACACCACCGAGCTGATCGCCAGCCGCTTTTCCGATGTGATGTGGCTGCTGGACCAGATTCTCTACAAGCATCTGGACAGCCGCCTGGCCGCCTTTCTGGTGGGCGAAGCCCAGCTGAACGACACCACCAAGCTTCGCCTGACCCATGAGGAGATCGCCCATCATCTGGGCAGCGCCCGGGAGGTGGTGACCCGGATGCTCAAATATTTCCAGACCGAAAAGATGGTGCTCATCGCCCGGGGCTGCATCACCCTGCTGGACATGGACAAGCTGCGTGAGGTGGCGAAGGACAGTTTGCGCTGAGGCCTCAAACCTTCACCGGTGTGGTATACTTAAGGTGATTACATCACGGATAACCGGCCCCGCCACTGATATACTAAAGTCAATGGATGAATTGCTCTGCACTCACCTGCGGAGCCCTGAAATAAAAAGGAGTGTTATGAAATGAGCGTTGTAACTGTAAATAAAGCAAACTTCGAGCAGGAGGTCCTGCAGAGCAATGTCCCCGTGCTGGTGGATTTCTGGGCGACCTGGTGCGGCCCCTGCCGTATGATGGCCCCCATCGTGGATGAAGTGGCCGAGGAGAAGGCCGGTCAGGTGAAGGTCTGCAAGATCGACATCGACGAGAACCCCGAGCTGGCCATGCAGTTCGGCGTGATGAGCATCCCCACCCTGGTGGTGTTCAAGAACGGCGCCGTTGCCAACAAGAGCGTGGGCCTGAAGCCCAAGGCTGCTGTGGAAGAGCTGCTGAAATAATTGAATTTGCAAAGGCCGCCGGTTTCCACCGGCGGCCTTCTTTTTGTGTATACGCAAAAGAGCGCCTGCCCGGTTCAAATCGCCGGGCAAGCGCTTTTACTGTTTGCGGATTTACTTTTTCTTCGCAGTCTTCGGCGGCTGGGCCGGGGCCTTTTTTGCGGGAGCCGCCGGGGCCAGCATATACTTTGCCTTTTCCACGCCGCGGCTGCGCAGGCGCTCCCGGGTGGCGGTGCGCAGAAGGCTGTAAAGCACCGAGCACAGCGGGATCATCACCAGCATGCCAACCACGCCGAACATGCTGCCGCCCAGCGTAACGGCGGTGAGCACCCACACCGAAGGCAGGCCCACCGAGCTGCCCACCACACGGGGGTAGATCAGGTTGCCCTCGATCTGCTGGATCACCAGGAACAGGATCACGAACACCACAGCCTGCATGGGGTTCTGGATCAGAATCAGGAATGCGCCCACGAAGCAGCCGATAAAGGCACCGAATACCGGAATCAGCGCGGTGACCGCCACCAGCACACTAACCAGCAGCACATAGGGCATGCGGAACAGCAGCATGCCCACCGCGAACAGCGCGCCCAGGATGCATGCCTCCAGGCACTGACCGGACAGAAAGTTCGAGAAGGTCTTGTTGGCCAGGCGAAGCACCTCCAGCACCTTTTCCGCATGCTCCGGCCGCATCCAGGCAAACAGGAGCATCCGACCCTGGCGGCTCAGCGTCTCCTTCTGGAACAGCAGGTAGATGGCGAAAATGAAGGCAATGAAGAAGTTCACAAAGCCCGAGATGATGCCGGTGGCGGCGGTAACCGTGTTGCCCACCAGAGCAAGGCCGCCGTTCTTCAGCCAGTCCATCACCTGCTGGGTCACGTTGCGCAGATTCAGGTTCCCGGCATCGCTCAGCCAGTCCGCTAACTCAGGGTAGCGGATCATCAGCTCGTTGGCCCACTCCTGCGCCTGTGCCCAGAAGGCGGGCATCCGGGCAGCAACGGTCTGCACGGTGTTCTGCAGCTGCGGCAGCACCAGCAGCGACACCACCATGACCACGCCGATCACTCCGGCCAGCGTGATCACCAGCGAGATGCCCCGGTGGGCCCTTTGCAGCTTCTGGGGCAGATGGGTCTCGATGGCGCGCATGGGCACATTCAGAATGAAGGCCATGGCTGCGCCAATCAAAAAGGGCATGAACAGCCCGGCCACCGTGCCCAGAAAACCGCCTACACGGTCCATATTCTGCAAGCCCCAGTAAAGCAGGATGCAGAAGGTGGCAATGCCCAGTACATTGCGTAAAAAGGTTTTGTTTTCCATATGGTTCTCCTAAACAGCGGATCATTTTTTGTTCCATATCCGGGGCAGCCTGCTTGTGGGCTGCTCCGGCATCGCCTTAACGATAGCATGTTTTGCCCGGTGATGCAACCTTATTCCTCGGCCAGGATCAGCGCGATCCGGTCCAGCTTATCCTGCGCGGCACGCCAGAGCTGGTAGTAATCGTCCTCCGGCTGAGTGGGGTCCACTTCCGGCAGATAGCCGTTCTTACCCGCCGCCCGGATCAGCGGCAGATAATCCTTATAGCTGTAGTTCAGGTCCACGTTGCCGCTCACGCCGCTCACCTGGCCCACCGAGGAGTACTGCCAGACCCCATAGTTTCCGCCACACCCCACATAGCCCCGGTAGTCAGCCACCCACAGGGGATAGGCCGCCAGCTGCTGGGTGTTGACATAGCGGCGCAGGAATTCGGTGTAGCTGTAATACCCCGGGAACCAGCCCTTCTGGTCCAGTATATCCATGGAAAACTGGATCAGCCAGGTCACCGCGTCCCGTCCCAGGCTGGCCAGCGAAGCATCCTCCACGTCCACGTAGACGGGATATTCCAGCCGGTGGCCCTCCAGAGCCTTCAAAAACACATCCAGCTCCCGGATGACCTCACTCTCGGTTTTGGCATAGGTGTAAAAATAGGCCCCCACCCGCAGCCCGGCGGCATGCGCTCCCTGCACGTTGCGGGTGAAATAGGGGTCCACATAGGGCCCGCTCTGGTTGCTGGAGCCCACCCGGACGATGGCGAACTCCTTGCCCGCCGCAGCCACGGCGGACCAGTCCACCACGCCCTGATAACGGGATACGTCGATCCCTTCCTGGAATACAGTCATCATGCTCCCCTCCTTGCCCGCATTGTATGCGGCGGAAAGGGAAAGCGTTCCGGCAGCTTACACCACCAGACCGCCGTTCACGCCCAGCACCTGCCCGGTGATGTAGTCCGCGTCGTCGCTGGCCAGAAACAGGATGGCCTTTGCCACCTGCTCCGGGCTGCCCAGACTGCCTAGCGGGGTCTCCTCCGCCAGAGCAGCCTTGTCCTCGGCGGAAAAGGCCGCCATCATGTCGGTCTCGATCACGCCGGGGGCCACGCAGTTCACCGTGATGCCGCTGGGGCCTTCTTCTTTGGCCAGCGCCCGCGTCAGGCCGATCAGCCCCGCCTTGGCGGCGGAATAGGCCACTTCACAGCTGCCGCCCACCTGGCCCCACATGGAGCTCACGGTCACAATGCGTCCCCACTTCTGATGCAGCATGTGGGGCAGCGCGCACTGGCAGCAATGGAAGGCCCCGCTCAGATGCACATCCAGCATCCGCTGCCAGGCGGCGGGGGTCACATCGGTGAAGAGCTCCTGCCGGGCAATGCCCGCATTGCAGACCAGCACATCCACCCCGCCGAAGGCTTCCTCCACCTGCCGGAACATGGCCTCCACCTGAGCCCGGTCGGCCACATCCGCCTGCACCGGCAGCATCCGGTCCGGCCACTGGGCCGCCAGGGCCTCAGCCTCAGCCTTGCTGGCGTTATAGTTGACGGCCACCCGGTATCCGGCATTGGCGAAGGCTCGGGCCACCGCCGCACCGATGCCCCGGCTCGCCCCGGTGACCAGCACTGTTTTCTCTCTCATTTTCCCTTTTTCTCCTCCCGTTTGCGCCGCAGCATGGCAAAAAACTCCTGAAGCAGGGCGGCGGCCTCCTGCTCCCGCAGACCGCTCTCGATCACCGGATGGTGATTGAACGGATAGGCGAACAGGTCCACCAGCGAGCCGCAGCAGCCCGCCTTGGTATCCTTTGCGCCGTAGACCACCCGTTTGATGCGGCTGTTGATGATGGCGCCGCTGCACATGGGGCAGGGCTCCAGCGTCACAAACAGCTCGCACTGCCACAGCCGCCAGCCGCCCAGCTTTTTGCAGGCCGCGTCGATGGCCAGCAGCTCGGCGTGGTGCAGAGCGTTCTTCTCGGTCTCTCGGGTGTTATGGGCCAGGGCGATGGGCTCGCCGTCCTTGGCCACCACCGCTCCCACCGGCACCTCGCCCAGAGCGGCGGCTTTTTTGGCTTCCTCCAGGGCCAGGCCCATCAGTTCTTCGTCGGTCATTGGGTTTCTCCTTTGTGAAAGATCATGTAAATGTGGCGTGCAGCATCTGCACCGCCAGCAGCACCGCTGCCAGGACATAGCCGGGGCAGCGAGCAAGGGCTCCCGCTCCTGTGCCGTGCAGGCGGGGCGGAAGCTTGGGCCTTGCCGCCCAAACCGCCAGCACGGCGGCGGGCAGGCCGAACAGCAGCAGCGGCTGCACCCAGGCAGGGCCCGCGCCGGTCTGGCCCAGCAAAGCCAAAGTATTGTTATAAAGATGAAAGACCATGCCGGGCCAGAGGCTGCCGCTGGTTTCGGCGCAAAGGCCCAGCGCCAGCCCGGAAAGCAGCGCCGAAAAACAGGCCGGTGCCTCGCCGTGCAGCAGCGCGAACAGCACTGCCTGGCCCCATATCGCCGCCCGGCCGCCCCAGGGGCGCAGGTAGCCCTGCATCAGCCCTCGGAAGAGCAGCTCCTCGCCCACCGCCGGGACAAGCGCCAGCCGCAGCCACAGCAGCCCGGCCGGGGCGTCTGCCAGCTGCACACCGGCGGCTTCTCCCAGCACGGCACGCAGGCCGGTGCTGGCAAGATTGCCCGCCATGGTGAGCGCCCAGAACGCAAGAAACAACGCCGGGAACAGCCCTCTCCGGGGCCGTTTGAGAAGCACCGGGGCCCCGGGCGGACTTGCCAGCGCCACCAGCAGCGGAGCCGCCAGGGCCAGCAGATTTTTACCCAGCGCCACCAGCTCACCCGCCACTGGGGACAGACTGTCCACCGACGGGCCCAGCAGCCCGCTCAGGGCGGAATCTGCCGCCAGATAGACCAGCGCGGCCAGCCCGCACATGGCGGCGGCCCGCTGCAATTCCGGCGGCAACGGCTCTGTTGTTTGTTTGGAAAGCGTCCGTTTCATGCCGCTTTAACGCTTGTCATCCAGATCGCGCCAGTCTGCCTCCACGATGTCCCCATCATCAAAGGCGGGGTCACCCAGCATCTCCTGCATCTGATCGGCCATATCCCGGGCGGTCTTTTCCAGCCCCTTCAGCTGGATCGCGGCCCAGATGTACCCGACCAGATTCAATGCGCCCTCCACCATCAGGATCACGCCGATGGCCATGACCAGCAGCTCCACAGTGCCAAACGGATTCCACAGCATCACCGCGCCCAGCACCACGCTGACCAGCGCCAGAATCAGCAGGCTCCACCAGCGGTCGTAGCCCGCGGCCCGCAGTTCAAAGGCGCTCTGCACCCGCATCACGCCGTCCATGATGACGAACAGACCCACCAGAATGGGCAGGATGGACACCACGGTCTGGGGCCGAATCAGCAAAAAGATACCCAGAGCCACCGCAGCTGCGCCAAACAGCCAGCCGAAGTAGCTGAAGAAGCCCCGCACCTCAGCCTTCAAAAAGCTGTAGATGCTACCCACGCCTTTCATCAGGATCACCAGGCCGAACAGCCCGCACACCACCCGAAGGGATGCCTCCGGCCAAAGCAGCAGTGCCAGGCCCACCAGAATAAAAGCCACCGACGAGATGGGAAAGGTCTTGCGGAAATTTTTCATGGCAAATTCCTCATTTCATTCGGACGCATCCTGTGCAAGGCGCGTCACTGGTTGATACTTATTTTGATTATTATACCATAAAACTGACCGGTTTCCTGTTGCCGCGCACACTTCACTTCTTTTTTTGCGCCGCCGGGGCAAGTGTGCTATGATAAAGTGGAAAAAACGCGGGGTCTTCCCACCGGAAACGCCCCGCTTCAAAGGAGTATTTCCGCATGCCCGATCAATTCCCCCCGCTTCTGGAAGCGCTGGCCCGCCACAGCACCGGCGGCCCCGCTCCCATGCACATGCCCGGCCACAAACGAAACGCCGCACTGGCCCCCTATCTGGCCGCTCTGGGCGCGGCCTGGGACATCACCGAGATCCACGGCTTCGACGACCTTCACGAGGCCGAGGGTATTTTGAAGGATTCCATGGACCGTGCCGCCCGGCTGTGGGGCGCACAGCGCAGCTTTTATCTGGTAAACGGCAGCACCTGCGGCATTCTGGCTGGCATCCGAGCGGCGGCAGGCCGGGGCGGCAAGGTGATCCTGAGCCGCGGCTGCCACAAATCCGTCTATCACGCGCTGGAGCTTTGCGGCGCGGTGCCGGTCTGGCTGGCCCCGCCGGTGGACGAAAGCTTCGGGGTGCTGGCCTCCATCACCCCGGATCAAGTGCGGGCCGCACTGGCCGCTCACCCGGACGCAAAGCTGCTGGTGCTCACCAGCCCCACCTATGAGGGCGTGATCAGCGATCTTGCCGCCATCTGCGCCGCCGCCCACGCCGCCGGGGTCCCGGTGCTGGTGGACGAGGCCCACGGCGCTCATCTGGGCCTTGCCCCCGGCTGGCCCGCCGGGGCAGTGACCGCCGGGGCGGACGTGGTGGTCCAGAGCCTGCACAAGACCCTGCCCAGCCTGACCCAGACCGGCATCCTGCACCAGCAGGGTGAGCTGATTTCAGCCGAGTCTCTGGCCCGCCAGCTGGGCATCTTCGAGACCAGCAGCCCCTCCTACCTGCTGATGGCCAGCATGGACGGCTGCGTGGACCTTCTGGAACGCCGGGGCGGCGAGCTGTTTGCCCGCTGGCAGGCGGCGCTGGCTGCCTTTGACCGGGCGATTGCCGGGCTTGCCCGGCTGCGAGTACTCTGCCACGGGGCGGACGCACCAGAACAGCACCCCGGCATTTTCGCCCACGATCCCGGCAAGCTGGTGATCTCCACCCGGGGTACCGCTCTCACCGGCCCCGGACTGATGGCCCGGCTGCGGGAGGAGTTTTCCATTGAACTGGAGATGGCCAGCGGCGACTGGGCCATTGCCATGACCGGCCTGGGCGACGCCGAGGAGAATCTGCTGCGGCTGGCCCGGGCGCTTATGGCCATTGACAAAAGCCTTGCCGCCTGCCCGATGCCGCCTGCCGCCGAGCCGCTGCCATTGCCGCCCACCGCCCTGCCGGTGGCCCAGGCGCTGGAGCTGCCCTGTGAGGAGGCACCGCTTGCCGCCTGTGAGGGCCGGGTAAGCGCCGAATATGTGTGGGCTTATCCCCCGGGCATTCCCCTCATCGTGCCCGGCGAGCGGGTGGACCGGGTCTTTCTGGACTGCTGTGCCCGGCTGAACCGCCAGGGTGTGCGGCTGCACAGCACCGGCGGCACCATGCCCCGGGCCCTGCGGGTGCTGCACCCTTCTTCTAATCCAACCAAAGGAGATTGATCTCATGTTATCCAGCTTTTCCCATGCGGAGGCCTTTGTGAGCCGCCACCGGCGTATCGTTCCCGCCGCCGGTGTGGTGAGCGGGCTGTTCTGTGCCCTGTTCCTGCTCTGGGCCTGCCAGGTGTGGTCCCCGCCCTTCTTCTGTTTGTTCTGGGGCATCTGCTTTGTCTGCGCGGTGCGCGGCCTGTGCGCCAGGCCCTCCCGCCGGGAGGGGCTTGCCTGCGGGGCACTGGGCGCAGTGTTCTGCTTTTTCACCTTAGGGCAGAACGTGGTGGCGGGTACCATGCAGTTTAACCTTGCCTTTCTGGCATTCTGGGTGCTGCTCAGCGCCCTTCTGTTTCCCATTCTGCTGGGGCTGTGCCGCTTTCTGGCCCATCTGCCGGCTGTGGATGCACCCACCACACCTGCCGGGCCGCTGTGGCAGCAGCTGGCGCTGTACACCGGAGTTATTCTGGTACTTTGGCTGCCGGTCTTTCTGTGCTGGGGCCCGGTACGGCTGGATGTGGACTCCGTCCAGCTGCTGGAGCAGGCCTTCCACGGCGGGCTGAACGACGCCCACCCCATCTTTTATACCCTGCTGCTGCGGCTGATCCTCTGGCCCTTTTACAAGCTGGGCCTGATCGAGCTGGGCGCTTACCTGTTCGGCTTTCTGCAGATGAGCGCCGTGGCCGCCATGCTGGCCTACAGCCTGGTCTGGATGCGGCGGCGTGGCGCGGGGCTGCTCGCTGTTGGTCTGGGCTTTGCCCTCTTCGGCGGCTGTACCATGTACGCCTTCCAGAGCCTGGTGGTCTGGAAGGACCCGCTGTTCAACGGGGTGCTGCTGCTCTACTGCCTGTTTCTGTTCGACACCGCCCGCTGCAAGGGCGAAAACCTGCGGCAGAAGGGCGGAGTGATTCACTTTGTTGTCCTCACCCTGCTTCTTTGCTTTCTGCGGGGCAACGGCTGGCCCATCGCGGCGGTGGTCTGCCTTGCGCTGTGCGCTCTGCGCCCGGCCCGCCGCCGCATTCTCACCGTGCTGCTGCCGGTGCTGATCGGCGTAAAGCTGATTACCGGGCCGGTCTACGGCGCACTGGGCCTGCAGAGCACCCTCACCGCCGAGGCCTGGGCCGTACCGCTGCAGCAGGTGGCCTATGTGGCCGCCTCTGAGCCGGAGGCCTTCAGCCCCCAGCAGGCCGAGACCATCGCCCGGGTGATTCCGGTGGAGGCCATGGCCCAGAGCTACAGCTCCATCACGGTGGACCCGGTGAAGACCAGCTCGGAATTCAACGCCGAGCATTTTGCCACCCTGCAGGGCAAGCTGGACCTGCTCTCGGTGTGGGCACAGCTGCTGCCCGGCCACTGGCAGGGCTACCTGAAGGCCTGGCTGGCCGAGGTGGCGGGCTATGTGAGCCCCCGGTTTGACGGCGGCAGCTATTCCTTCCCCTACGAGGGCAGCAACGGAGCCTTCGGCATCACCAGCAAGGACATCGTGCTGGGACTCACCGGCTGGGCCGGCCTGCGGGACGAGCTGGAGGCCCGTGCGGTGTTCATTCCGCCCGCGCTTATGGCTTACGGTCTTCTTTTGTGCGGCGTGGTGCAGCTGCTGCGCCGCCGCGCCCGGCTGCTGCTGGCCTATCTGCCGCTGTATCTGGTGTGGTTCGGTCTGGTGGTGGGCGCGCCCAATTATATGCAGATCCGCTATCTGCTGGCCTTCGCCTACTTCATCCCCTGCGCCCTGTTCACCCTGCTGGCTCCCGCCGGGGCCGCCAAAGTAGGTATTGACGAAAAGGCCGCTTCCATTGTATAATAAACGCAAGTTTCTATAGGTTTCTTAAGCGTCGGGCATTCCCGCCCGGTTCCCGGAAATTTATGGTATAGAAAGGGGGACATATCGATGAACCGGATTCAGACTCTCGAGACCCGCGACCTGGCCAAGAGCGTACAGACCGGCGGCTGCGGCGAATGCCAGACTTCCTGCCAGTCTGCCTGCAAAACCTCCTGCGGTGTTGCTAACCAGATGTGCGAGCATAAGAACGACGAGAAGTAATTCTTGCCTTGCAGCATACCGCCTGCCGCATTGTGCGCAGGCGGTATTTTTTGCGTTTTCATCCAGCCGGGGCCTGCCCCCGCCGGATTTTTGAATAGATCCTTTGTTTTTCGTTTTAGATAGATTCATTACAGAAAGGAACCTTCGTTTCATGATCCATCAGTATAAACTCAACGGATACAACATCGTGCTGGACGTATTCAGCGGCTCGGTCCATGTGGTGGACGAGGTGGCCTACGATGTGATCGGCCTGTACGAGACCACCCCCGCCGACGAGATCGTGGCCAAAATGCTGGAGAAATACGCCGGCCGCGAGGATGTGACCGAGGCCGACCTGCGCCAGTGCCTCGAGGACATCGCCGAGCTGGAAAAGGCCGGCAAGCTCTTCGCCAAGGACATCTACGGCGACATGGCCTTCGATTTCAAAAAGCGCGTGACCGAAGTGAAGGCTATGTGCCTGCATGTGGCTCACACCTGCAACCTGAACTGCGAATACTGCTTCGCCAGCCAGGGCAACTACCACGGCGAGCGTGCCCTGATGAGCTTTGAGGTGGGCAAGCAGGCCCTGGACTTCCTGGTGGCGAACAGCGGCAAGCGCCGCAACCTGGAGGTGGACTTCTTCGGCGGCGAGCCTCTGATGAACTGGGATGTGGTCAAGCAGCTGGTTGCCTACGGCCGCAGCCTGGAGGAGCCCAACAACAAGAAGTTCCGCTTCACCCTGACCACCAACGGCGTTCTGGTGGACGACGAGGTCATCGAGTTCGCCAACAAGGAAATGAACAACGTGGTTATGAGCATCGACGGCCGTAAAGAGGTCCACGACCGGCTGCGCAAGAACTACGCCGGTCAGGGCAGCTACGACACCATCGTGCCCAAGTTCCAGAAGTTCGCCAAGGCTCGTGGCAATAAGGAATACTACGTGCGTGGCACCTTCACCCACAACAACGTGGACTTCACCAACGACATCTTCCACCTGGCCGATCTGGGCTTTGACCAGCTGAGCATGGAGCCGGTGGTCTGCGCCCCCGGCGACCCCTACGCCCTCACCGAGGAGGATCTGCCCAAGATCATGGAGCAGTACGAGATCCTGGCCAAGGAGATGCTGCGCCGCGAGAGCGAGGGCAAGGGCTTTACCTTCTACCACTACATGATCGACCTGAACCACGGCCCCTGCATCTACAAGCGCATCTCCGGCTGCGGCAGCGGCACCGAGTATCTGGCTGTGACCCCCTGGGGCGAGCTGTTCCCCTGCCATCAGTTTGTGGGCGACCCGAAGTACAGCATGGGCAACGTATGGGACGGCGTGACCAACACCGCCCTGCGGGACGAGTTCAAGCTGTGCAACGCCTATGCCCGCCCCGGCTGCAAGGACTGCTGGGCCAAGCTGTACTGCTCCGGCGGCTGCGCTGCCAACGCCTACCACGCCACCGGTAGCATCACCGGCGTTTACGAGTACGGCTGTGAGCTGTTCCGCAAGCGGATGGAATGCGCCATCATGATGAAGGTGGCCGAGGCCGGCATGAAAAAGTAATTTTTCCACAGCCTTTCCACGAAGTTTTCCACAATCCGGCACACGGCCGGTGAAAAACTGACCTCACAGGTTCAAAATCCCCCGGTGGCTTGCGCGAAACGCGGCCACTGGGGGATTTTTTTGCCGTAAGAAAACTGTATGAAATCTGAAAGCCGGCCGCAAAACACTCGCGGCCGTTTTTTGTTATAACAGAAGTATCCCAATACAACGCCCGGCGGCGTCCCCTTTGCCGCCGGACCAAGAAAGGCCGATGCTTGTTATGACCACTCAGCGCACCCTGCGCCCCCGTTACCCGGCATGCCAGCCCGTGGCAGCTCGCCGTATTCCTTCCGCCCCGCGCCGCCGGGCAAAACGCCGCCGCCGAAGCCGCCGCGGCCCGCTGACCCTGTGGGTGCTGGCTCTGCTGCTCTTTGCGGCACTGGCCTGGTTCAAGACCGTTTCCTTTGGTGCGTCTGATTTTTTGCCGCAGGATTCTGTTTCCGCCTCTTCCCTGCCCGCCCTGAGCAATCTTTCCAGCCCGCGGGCCGCGCTGCTGGACCGGACCAGCGGTGAACTGATCGCCGGGCAAAACACCGACACGGAAGCCCCGCCCGCCTCGCTCACCAAAATGATGACGGTTCTGCTGGCCATCGAAAGTCTGCCGGACCTGGACCAGACCGTGACCGTCCCCGCCGAAATCTTCAATGACCTGTGGACGGAAAACGCCTCGCTGGCCGGGTTTGCTCCCGGTGAAAGCGTGCCGCTGCGGGATCTGCTCTACGGGGCGATGCTGCCCTCCGGCGCGGATTGCTGCCTGACACTGGCCCGGCAGGTCAGCGGCAGCGAGGATGCCTTTGTGGAACAGATGAACCAACGGGCAGAGGAGCTGGGGCTGGAGCACACCCATTTTACCAACTGCACCGGTCTGGAGGACCCTGACCATTACGCTTCGGCGGCAGACCTGGCCCATCTGCTGGACACCGCACTGGAAAACGAGACCTTCCGCCAGGTATTCACCTCCCGCAGCCATACCACCTCGGCCACCGGTGAGCATCCCCAGGGCTTCACTATGTACAGCTCCATGTTTGCCCGCCTGGACGCCATACCCGGCCAGGGCGGGGAGCTTCTGGGCGGCAAGACCGGCTACACCAGCCAGGCAGGGCTGTGCCTGGCCAGCCTGATGGAGATAGAAGGCCGGGAGTACATTCTGGTCACCACCGGCGCACCCGGGGACCATTCCACCGAGCCCTACCACCTGCTGGACGCGCTGGAGGTCTGCAGGCAGCTGCGGGACGGCGCCCTCAGTGCATGAAAAAACGGAGCGATGAAACCATCGCTCCGTTTTTGTTTATCCCAGCGCCACGTCCAGGATCATCATCACCAGAAAACCGGCCATTACGCCCAAAGTACCCACGTTGGAGTGTTCGCCCAGATGCGCCTGGGGGATCAGCTCCTCCACTACCACATAGATCATGGCGCCTGCCGCAAAGGCCAGCAGCCAGGGCATGAAGGGCCCGATGAAGCCGGACAGCAGCACCACCAGAATGCCAAAGATGGGCTCCACCACGCCGGAGGCACTACCGTACAAAAATGCCTTGCCCCGGCTCATGCCCTCCTGATGCAGGGGCAGCGAGATGGCCGCGCCCTCGGGAAAATTCTGGATGCCGATGCCGATGGCCAGCGCCATGGCCCCGGTAAGTGCGGCCTCGGCCCCGCTCTGCTGAGCCGCCAGCGCAAAGGACAGGCCCACCGCCATGCCCTCGGGAATGTTATGCAGCGTCACTGCCAGCACCAGCAGGGTGGTACGCCGCCAGTTGGCGTGCAGGCCCTCCGGCTGGTCCGAGCCCGCATGCAGGTGGGGCAACAGCCCGTCCATCAGCATCAGAAAGGCCACGCCAAGCACAAAGCCGCCCGCCGCCGGAATCCAGCCGATCTGGCCCGCCGCCTCGGCCTGCTCGATGGCCGGGATCAGCAAGCTCCACACCGAGGCCGCGATCATCACACCGGCCGCAAAGCCCAGAAAGATCCGCTGCATCCCCTCGCTGGCCTTTTTGCGCAGCAGGAACACCATGGCCGATCCCAGACTGGTCATGCCGAAGGTCACGCCTGTGCCCACAGCTGCCCAAAGCAATGCTTTCGTCATTGTTTCCTCCGTTCCACGGGCCGCAATGCCCGTTGTATGCTTCCTTTTGGATGGAGTATATAAGAATCATTCTTATTTGTCAAGTGACTTTGTTGCACAGCTGTTTTGCGATTTCTGCTATAGCGAAGAAAAGCGGCCTCCCCAAAACGGGGAAGCCGCCATAATATTCAAAAACTCAGCAGTCGGTGTAGTACTTGCCCAGCTCGTCCGCTGCCAGAATGGCTGCGTACACACTGTCGGCATCCACCGGGAAGGGCATGTTGTGCAGGGTGTCGGCGTCGGCGCAGGCCAGCTTGGCAACCTCCATCAGCTGCTCCTGGGTGGGATTCTCCACG
>NZ_JAGHKE010000067.1:0-14462 GCF_017889395.1 Allofournierella sp.
GGATCACTCCACCATTGTGTACTCCCTGAAATCCATGGAGAACAATCTGAACAACGACCGCCACCTGAAGGAAACGGTGGAGGACATCATCAAAAACGTCCGCTCCTAAAG
This sequence comes from Allofournierella sp., assembly GCF_017889395.1. Taxonomy (NCBI): domain Bacteria; kingdom Bacillati; phylum Bacillota; class Clostridia; order Eubacteriales; family Oscillospiraceae; genus Allofournierella; species Allofournierella sp. Next base: position 112 of record NZ_JAGHKE010000067.1, read on the forward strand.
GCCAGGGGGCGGATCGCCCTTGAGAACATCGGGTACAGCATGGCACCCCTGCCGGCTGTACCTGTTTTGGCCCTTCCCCCTCTTTTCCCTTTTTCTTTTTCCTTCCCTGATTCCTGATATGAGAACCGCGCACAGACGGCTTTTTTGTAAAAAAGGCGGATTTGCGCGGGTTTTCCCATACCTGCGGCGACACGTTTCGTGACTTCTTGAATTATACAAACTGCAATATTTCCCTTATTTGCCCCTGAAAACCGCCAAAAAGTTTTTCCGGTTCTTTTCAACATTCAACAACTGCTTTTTCACAAGGCATGTGTAAAACTTTTCATTTTCCGCTTATTCACAATTTTTGAACAAAACGGGCTCACCTTTCCACAGCCCACAAACCCGGTCTTCAAAAGGCCTCGCGCCACTTTTCCACAGTTTTCACACCCCCTATTACTACGGCTACCTGAAACTATGCTATTTGAAGACCAAAAACAATTTCCCATCGCAAGAAAGGAGCAACCGCATGAACATTGTTTGCGACAAAGCACTTCTGTCCAGTGCCATTGACGGTGTGTCGAAGGCCGTCACACTTCGGTCCTCAATTCCCGCTCTGGAGGGCATCCTCTTAAAAGCCGAGGGCTTCCAGCTCACGCTGACCGGCTATGATCTGGAAATGGGCATCACCACCACCATCGAAGCCAACGTTCGCCAGGCCGGTGAGATCGTTCTGTCTGCCAAGCTTCTGGGTGATATGGTTCGCCGTCTGCCCAGCGGCGAGGTGAGCATCTACACCAACGAATCCGGCAACGCCACCATTAAGGGCGGTGTGGCGGAATTTGACATTCTTGCCATGAGCGCCTCCGATTATCCAGACCTTCCCACCCCCGGTGCCGATCATACCCTGACCATCAAGGCCGGTATGCTGCGGGGCATGATCGAAAAAACCCTCTACGCCGTGAGCCAGGACGACAAAAAACCCGCTCACACCGGTGAGCTGTTCGCCATTGAAGAGGACAAGCTGACCGTTGTGGCGCTGGACGGTTACCGGCTGGCCATTGTGGAGCGTCCGGTCCAGGCAGAAAAACACATCCGCATCATCATTCCCGCAAAAACCCTCACCGAGGTGAACAAACTGCTGGGCGATGATGAGGATGATGTGCGCATTTCCGCAAACCGCCGGTTTGTGGTCTTCAACTCCGGCAACTATACCATTCTCTCCCGGCTGATCGAGGGCGAATTCCTCAATTATGCCAACGTAATTCCCAACGGCTGCAAGACCCGGGTGGTTCTGGAGACCAGAGACTTCATCGATACCATCGAGCGCGCAAGCCTGATCATCACCGAGCGGCTGAAAAACCCGCTGCGCATCCTCTTTGATGCCTCCGGAAAGGTGACCGTGCGCTGCCAGACCAATCTTGGTAAAGTTGTGGACGAATTTGCTGCCCAGGTGGAGGGCGATCCGGTGGAGATCGGCTTCAACAACCGCTATCTGCTGGATGCGCTGCGCAACGCCCGCTGCGAAAAGGTAGTGCTGGAGCTGAGCGGCCCCCTGAGCCCGGTGAAGATCCTGCCCGAGGAAGGCTCGGACTTCATCTATCTGGTGCTGCCGGTCCGCTTCAAGAATGATTGATCTGGACAAATGTTGCGCAGATACACCTGGCTGCATATTTGAATGCATAAATAAACGGTCTCGGATTGACTCTGCGCCTGTGCGATGAAACGAATTTGAGGACAGGCACCGAGATCCGGTCTCCAACCCCTTCCCGGCCCACAATTGCCGCTGAGGCATTTTTGAGCCTGTACAGGGTTGGTCTTCTAAAAAAAGCGGAAAAATCGTTTTCAGACCCATTTGCGGGGCGCTGAGGACCATTTCAACTGAAAACAACCAAACCTATACTGGAAACACAAAAAACACAGAGGAACTGATACGATGGAACGAATCCTGATCCATACGGAATTTATCAAGCTGGACGCGCTGCTCAAGCTGGCGGGTCTGGTGGAGACCGGCGGCGAAGCCAAGGTGCTGATCCAGGCCGGGCAGGTGCTGGTGAATGGCGAGGTGTGCGAGATGCGGGGCAAGAAGCTGCGCCCGGGCGACACCGTAACCCTGGAAGGCCGCACCGTGACCGTGGCCGACGGCAAGTAATCCCATGCGGCTGAAGGAGCTTTCGCTGCAGAATTACCGGAACATCCGGCAGGCGGACTTTACCCCCTGCCCGGAGCTTACGGTGATCTGCGGCAAAAACGGCCAGGGCAAAACCAATCTGCTGGAGGCGGTGTGGCTGCTCACCGGCGGCAAAAGCTTCCGGGGCGCGAAAGACGCGGAGCTGATTGCCCGGGATGAGCCCTTTTCGGTGCTGCAGGCCGAGACTGAGACCAGCGACGGGCAGCAGAACCAGATTTATCTGACGGTGGGCGGCCGGGATACCCCCCGCCCGGGCCGGACGGCCAAGCGGAACGGGGTGGACCTGGGCCGGGCGTCCGCGCTGGCGGGCAGCTTCACGGCGGTGGTGTTCGAGCCGGGCAATCTGAGTCTGGTGAAGGGCAGCCCGGAGGGACGGCGGCGTTTTCTGGACGCGGCGCTGTGCCAGCTGTACCCCGGGTATCTGGCCGCCTGGCGGCGGTATGCCCGGTTGCTGACCCAGAAAAACGCGCTGCTCAAGCACTATGAGCGCACGCCGGGCGCGGTGCAGATGCTGGATGTGTTTGACGAGGAGCTGGCCCGCTATGGGCAGGAGCTCACGCTGCGCCGGATGGACTATATGAAACGGCTGCGACCGCTGGCCATCGCCAACTACCGGGACATTTCCCAGGCAAGTGAGGACCTGGAGCTGGTGTATCAGCCCAGCTTCGGAGAGAAAGGCCTGCTGGAAACCCTGCGGGAAAGCCGAAAGGCGGATCTGAAGGCGGGCTTTTCCACGGAGGGCCCTCACCGGGAGGATTTTACGGTGCTGCTGGACGGCCAGCCCGCCAAGCTGTTTGCCAGCCAGGGCCAGCAGCGGAGCACGGTGCTGAGTCTGAAGCTGGCGGAGGCCAGCTGTGCCCAGGAGATCACCGGGGAGCATCCGGTGATGCTGCTGGACGACGTGCTCAGCGAGCTGGACGCCACCCGGCAGGAGTACCTGCTCACCCGGATGCGTCAGAAGCAGACCATCGTGACGGCCTGTGATTCCAGCCTGTTCCACAAAACCGAGGGCGAGCTGTTCCGGATGGAGGGCGGCGTGCTGGAAAAGCTATAAAAAAGCCCCTTTTGCATCCGGACGGGCAAAAAACGGCTGCTCTCCCTCCGTCCGGCGGGTTTCAAGACAAACAGAAAAAAGCCTGCAAATGGCCCGCGCGGTTTTGCTGAGATTGACAGAAACGGATTGGAAAGAACACGACTCCACACGGAAAATCGAGGCAACAGGACAGTGAGCGGTCTTTGCTGAGAAAAATCGGGTGCGAAAGGATAAACGGATCGGTACAAGCCACCGGTCGGGTAGGTAAAAAAATGTATTTGCATTTAGGGCAGGACTATGTGGTCCATACACGGGATATCATCGGGATTTTTGATATTGAAACCACCTCGATCTCCAAGCATACGCGGGCGTTTCTGCGCCACGCGGAAACCGAGGGCGCGGTGGTGACGTTGAGCGACGAGCTTCCCAAAAGCTTTGTGATCACCGATTTCCCGGACGAAACGGTATTCATCAGCCCCATCTCGTCCAAAACACTGGAAAAACGCTGCGGCCGGCTGGATCAGCTGGGCAGCGTGTGACGGGGCTTTTTTCAGACGATAAGGAACCAGCGCGCACGGCGCGCACCGGGCGGTAAACTCCGCCCAGAAACAACAGGAGGCAAGACAATGGCAGAAGAATTGAACAAGCAGCCGCAGGAGGACGCCGACCAGTACGACGGCAGCCAGATCCAGGTGCTGGAAGGGCTGGAAGCGGTGCGCAAACGGCCGGGCATGTACATCGGCTCCACCGGCCCCAAGGGCCTGCACCATCTGGTCTACGAGATCGTGGACAACGCCATCGACGAGGCGCTGGCGGGCTTCTGCGATCATATCGAGGTCACCATCAAGAAGGGCGACGTGATCGAAGTCACCGATAACGGCCGCGGCATCCCCGTGGACATCCAGCCCAAGCTGGGCATCCCCGCCGTAACCGTTGTTCTCACCGTGCTGCACGCCGGCGGCAAGTTCGGCGGCGAAAACTCCGGCTACAAGGTGGCCGGCGGTCTGCACGGCGTGGGCTCCAGCGTGGTTAACGCCCTGAGTGAGTGGCTGGAGGTCATCGTGCGCCGGGACGGCTACGAGCACTACCAGCGGTTCCAGCGCGGCGTGCCGGACGGCCCCCTGCAGAAGATCGGCCCCGCTGCCTCCACCGGCACCACCGTGCGCTTCAAGGCGGACCCGGTCATGTTCACCGAGACCACCGTTTATGACTATGAAACTCTGCTGATCCGCCTGCGGGAGGAGGCCTTCCTGAACGCGGGTGTGCGCATCACCTTCACCGACGAACGGGGCGACGAGGTGGTGCGGGAAAGCATGCACTACGAGGGCGGCATCGCCAGCTTCGTGGAATACCTGCAGAAAAAGCGGGACAACACCGTGCTGCATCCCCAGGTCATTCACCTGAAGGGCCAGAAGGACGACATCATCGCCGAGGTGGCCATGCAGTACAACGACAGCTTCAACGAGCTGATCCTGTCCTTCGCCAACAACGTGAACACTCCGGACGGCGGTACCCACGAGGAGGGCTTCAAGAACGCGCTCACCCGTGTGATCAATGATTTCGGCCGGTCCAAGGGCTACCTGAAGGACAAGGACGACAACCTGACCGGCAACGACGTGCGCGAGGGCCTGACCTGCGTGATCAGCGTCAAGCTTACCGAGGCCCAGTTCGAGGGCCAGACCAAGGCCAAGCTGGGCAACACCGAGGTGCGCAGCCTGGTCTCCGGCATGGTCTACGACAAACTGAAGGAATTTCTGGAAGAGAACCCCGGCGTGGCCAAAGCCATCTACGAGAAGGCCACTCAGGCCGCCCGCGCCCGGGAAGCGGCCCGCAAGGCCCGTGACCTGGTTCGCCGCAAGAGCGCGCTGGAAACCAGCCGTATGCCCGGTAAGCTGGCCGACTGCCGTGAAAAAGACCCCTCCAAGACCGAAATCTTCATCGTCGAGGGTGATTCCGCCGGCGGCAGCGCCAAGATGGGCCGCGACTCCAACATTCAGGCCATCCTGCCGCTGTGGGGCAAGATGCTGAACGTGGAAAAGGCTCGCCTGGACAAGGTCTACGGCAACGAAAAGCTCATGCCTGTGGTCACCGCGTTGGGCTGCGGCATCGGCGAGGAATTCGACATTGAGAAGCTGCGCTACCACAAGGTCTTCATCATGGCCGATGCGGACGTGGACGGCAGCCATATCTGTACCCTGATGCTCACCTTCTTCTTCCGGTTCATGCGTCCGCTGATCGAGGGCGGCTTTGTGTACATCGCTCAGCCTCCTCTGTTCAAGCTGGCCAAGGGCAAGGATGTGCGCTATGCCTACAACGAGGCGGAAATGACCCAGATGAGCGCCGAGATGGGCCAGGGCGTGAAGATCAACCGCTATAAGGGCCTTGGTGAGATGAACCCCGAGCAGCTGTGGGAAACCACCATGAACCCGGACAACCGGGTCATCGTGCAGATCTCCATCGAGGACGCGGAAAAGGCCGATGAGGCCTTCACCATCCTGATGGGCGACAAGGTGGAGCCGCGCCGCCAGTTTATCGAAAAGAACGCGGAATACGCCAATCTGGATGTGTAATGGAAAGGAAACGGAAACTATGATCGAAAACAGCGTAACCCCGGGCACGCATCTCATCGTCCGGGACGTAAAAGACGAGATCGAACGGGCCTTTCTGGACTATTCCATGTCCGTTATCGTATCCCGTGCTCTGCCGGATGTGCGCGACGGCCTGAAGCCGGTGCATCGCCGTATCCTGTACACCATGTACGAGCGCGGCAATGATCCCAGCCACCCCTACCGCAAGAGCGCGGATACCGTGGGTGCCGTGCTGGGTTCCTACCACCCCCACGGCGACGCGTCGGTTTACGACGCCATGGTCCGCCTGGCGCAGGACTTCTCCATGCGCTATCCTCTGGTGGATGGCCAGGGTAACTTCGGTAGCGTGGACGGCGATCCCCCGGCTGCCTACCGATACACCGAGGCCCGCATGAGCAAGATGGCTGTGGACCTGCTCACCGACATCGAGAAGGACACCGTGGACTTCGGTCTGAACTTCGACGAGACCAAAAAGGAGCCCACCGTGCTGCCCAGCCGGTTCCCCAACCTGCTGGTCAACGGCTCCACCGGCATCGCCGTGGGCATGGCCACCAACATCCCGCCCCATAATCTGACCGAGGTGATCGAGGGCGCGGTGGCTCTGATCGACGATCCGGACATCGACCTGGCCGGCCTGATGGAGCACATTAAGGGCCCCGACTTCCCCACCGGCGGCATCATCATGGGCCGCAGCGGCATCCGCGCCGCCTACGCCACCGGCCGCGGCAAAATCACCCTGCGCGGCCGCGCCGAGATCGAGGAGAAGAAGAACGGCCGGTTCCAGATCATCGTCACCGAGATCCCCTACATGGTCAACAAGGCCCGCCTGATCGAGAACATTGCGGACCTGGTGAAGGAAAAGCGCATCGAGGGCATCAGCGACCTGAACGATGAGTCCAACCGCCACGGCATGCGGATCGTCATCGAGCTGAAAAAGGACGCGAACCCCCAGGTGGTGCTGAACCAGCTGTACCGCTATACCCAGCTGCAGGACACCGTGGGCGTGCATCTGCTGGCCCTGGACGGCGGCGTGCCCAAGACCATGACCCTGAAAACCATGCTGGAGCGCTACGTGGCGTTCCAGGCCCAGGTTGTGCGCCGTCGTACCGCCTTCGATCTGAAGAAGGCCGAAGAGCGCGCCCACATCCTGGAAGGCTTGAAGCGGGCCACCGACATCGTGGACGAGATCATCGCCACCATCCGCGCCTGCAAGGGCGGCCAGGCGGAAGCCCGCGTGGCCATCATGGAGCGGTTCGGCTTTGACGAGCTGCAGGCTGCCGCCATCTGCGCCTTCCGTCTGGGACAGCTGGCCGGTCTGGAAATTCTGAAGATCGAGAGCGAGCTGGCCGAGCTGCAGGGCAACATTGCCGAGTGGCGTTCCATCCTGGCCAGCGACGAGAAGGTCTACGCCATCGTGAAAGAGGAGCTGACCGTTCTCAAGGACAAATACGGCGACGACCGCCGCACCGAGATCGCCCATGTGTCCGGCGAGGTGGACATCGAGGATCTGATCCCGGTGGAGCAGTGCGTCTTCACCCTCACCCACGAGGGCTACATCAAGCGCCAGCCTCAGGACACCTATCAGGTGCAGAAGCGGGGCGGCCGCGGCATCTCCGGCCTGTCCCACAAGGACGAGGACTTTGTGGAGGAGCTGTTCATCGGTTCCACCCACGACTTCGTGCTGTTTGTTACCGATCAGGGCCGCGTCTACCGGTTGAAGGGCTACCAGATCTACGAGGGCAGCCGCACCTCCCGCGGCACCAACATCGTGAACCTGCTGCCGCTGCAGAACGGCGAGAAGGTCACCAGCATGCTGCGCATGCCCGCCGAGAACGCCGAAGGCTATCTGGTCATGGTCACCCGTCAGGGTGTCATCAAGCGTACCCCCATCGAAGCCTACGCCAACATCCGCAAGAGCGGCCTGCTGGCGGTGAGCATGTACGAGGGCGACAGCCTGGCCTGGACCCAGATCACCACCGGTGAGGACGAGCTGATCGTGGCCACCCACGACGGTCTGGCCATCCGCTTCAACGAGCAGGACGCCCGCAGCATGGGCCGTCTGGGCCATGGCGTGCGCGCCATCCGGCTGGCCGAGGGCGACTATGTGGTGGGCGTTGGCGTGGTGCATTCCGGCGCCACCGTGTTCACCGTGACCGAGAACGGCAAGGGCCGCCGCAGCCGCATCGATGACTACCGCCTGCAGAGCCGCGGCGGCAAGGGCATCCGCAACTACGGCAAGGGCGAGGTTGCCGGCATCAAGGTGCTGGAGGAAGAGGACGACATCATCCTCATCAGCCAGGAGGGCATCATCATCCGCATGCACGCAGCGGACATCAACATCCAGAGCCGCTACGGCAGCGGCGTGCGCGTGATGCGTCTGGGCGAGGGCGACCGGGTGGTCACCGTGGCCCGCACCGAGCATTCCGACGACGCCGAGGTGGAAAAGCCGGAGAACGAGCCGGAGGAAGCTTTGAGCGAGGAAGAGCTGGCCGCACTGGCAGCTGAGGAAGCCGCCCAGGCGGAGGAACCCGTTGCAGCGGACGACGAGGAAGAATAAGCCCTTCCTTTTTGACTGAATCAAATTTGAGAAACCCCCTGTTTGCGTTCAAGCGCAAACAGGGGGTTTTTTTGCAGAAAATGCCCAAATGAGAAAAGAACATGTTCCACATGGAACATTAAAGTTTTGGAAAACAATTAAAAAATATCGAAAAACGATAAAAAACACTTGAAAATCAATAAACTCTGTGGTAGAGTGGTACCAACAAAACAAGCCCGGCGGCGTGCAGCAGCCGGGCGAAACGGAGGAATACGGGATATGAAACAGCAAAACGACGCCGTGGGCAGCCTGGCCATCTCCCAGCTGCTGGTGAAGATTTTTCTCGGAGTGCTGGTGGGCGTGGATGTGGCGGCCTACTGGCTGGTGGAATGGTTTTTGAGCTGGACCCGCTACCGGCTGACGGGGGACCTGCCCTGGCAGGCGCTGTTTCTCATCACCATTTATGCCGCCAGCATTCCGGCGTATTTCGCGCTCTACCGGCTCTATCGCCTGCTGGCCAATCTGGATAATGGCCAGGTATTCGTGGAGCAGAATGTGATCTGTCTGGCCGTGCTCAGCCGCTGCTGCTGGGCGGTGGCGGCCATCTGCCTGGCCAGTGCCCTCTATTACCTGCCCTACCTGATGGTGATGGTGGCAGCGGCTTTCATGGCGTTGATTCTGCGCATCGTGCAGAACGTGTTCCGGCAGGCCTGCGAGATGAAGGACGAGCTGGATCTGACGGTGTGAGGAGGCGAAGAAGGCAATGCCGATTGTGATCAATCTGGATGTGATGATGGCAAAGCGCAAGATCAGCGCGGGCGAGCTGGCCGAGCGGGTGGGCATCACCCCGGCCAACCTGTCCATTCTGAAAAACAACAAGGCCAAGGCGGTGCGGTTCTCCACGCTGGAAGCGCTGTGCAAGGCGCTGGACTGCCAGCCGGCGGACCTGCTGGAATACGTGCCGGAAGAAAATCAATAAAACAAGGCGAAACAAAGGAGGGAGTCTGGATGCTGCATCCGGAATGGTGGAATCTGATGAGTATTTTCCTGGGGGTGGCGGCGCTGGCGCTCCCGCCGTTGGGCGGCGCGCTGCTGGCCCGCAAAGGCAGGCGCTGGCACTGGTGTATGGCGCTCAGTCTGGCCGCCTGCGCCATCAGCCTTTACGGCTGGATCGCCTATACCCGGTATCTGGTGGAGATTCAGAATTTCAGCGCTCTGCTGGATACCCAGCCCGCTGGACAGATGGTTTCTGGGACGCTGCTGCTGGCGGTGCTACTGGTGAACGGCGTCACAGCGGCAATTTTGGAAACCCGGCCCGAGGTGCAGCAGGCCCAGCTTCTGCCGGAAAACAACCCCCGGAAAAGCAACGGCCGGAAACAGGAGGGATGATCCATGGAAGAACGGATTCGTTTGGAGAACGGGGCGATGCCGCAAACCGGCATGCCGAACAGCCAGGCGGCTGACCCGGCCACCGGTGCGCAGCCCCTCTACACAGCAAAAGCGGCTCAGCCGTTCCAAGCGACCCGGCTGCAGCTGGGCGCGGCACTGTACAGCTATCTGCTGGGCTGGTTTTATTTCTGCGGCCTGGTGCTGGGCGGTCCGGTTCTGCCCTTTGCCGAATGGTATGTGGGCAGCATGAATCCGGTGGCGCTGGGGGTGTTCTGCGCGCTGTTTTTCGGCGGGGCGGAATTCTTCCTGCGCTGGGCGGGCCGAAAGACCCCGGCGGAGAGCTGGTGGTGGCTGGGCTTTTCCGCCCTGCTGCTGGCAAACCTGCTGATCGTCCGTCCCCTGCTTTACGGCGCGGGCTACTGGAATGACTACGAATACGGCTACTACGGCTGGCAGGTTCTGGCCCTGCATCTGGCGGCCATGTACTGGCTGGTCTGCCGGGCAGGTCTGCTCACCGGGGGCGGGCGCACCGGCTGCTTTGCCCCGCTGGACGCGGCCGCCAGTCTGGTGGGCCGCCCCTTCTTCTGTTTTTTTCTGCGCATCCGGGTGATGTGGTACGGCTTCCAGCAGATTTGGGTAAAGCTGCGGGCGGCACGGCAGAACAAAAAGCGGGACCTGGTGGGCGCCGGGCTGGCCCTTTGTCTGCTGGTTCCCCTCTTTGTGCTGGCGCTCATGCTGCTGGCCGGAGCGGACGCGGGCTTTGCCTCTCTGCTGGAACGCTTTGCCAAGCTGCTCACGGTGCCGGAATGGGTAGCGGGCCGCCTGCTGATGTTTGTGGGCTCGCTGCCGGTGGGGGCCTATCTTTACGGGGCGCTGGGCAGCGTGCTGCGTCAGAAGCCGGACCCGGAGCGGCAGAGCCGCTGGCTGGCGGCGCTGGATAAGCAGCGCTGCCTGCCCCAAAGTGCCATGACTCTGGGGTTGCTTGCTTTCTGCGGGCTGTATCTGCTCTTCTTCGCGGTGCAGGCGGGCTACCTGTTCGGCGCCTTTTTCGACCGGCTGCCCGCCGGGTTCACCGCCGCGGAATATGCCCGGAGGGGCTTCTTCGAGCTGTGCGCGGTGGCGATGCTCAACTTCGCGCTGCTGCTGGCGGTCAACGTGCTGTGCAAGGGCAAGCCCCAGCAGCGCCCGCTGCTGCGGGGCCTGACTGCCGCCCTGATGGCATCGAATCTGCTGTTCGTGCTGGTGGGGGTCTCCAAGATGGGGCTGTATGTGACCCGCTTCGGGCTCACTGAAAAGCGGATTCTCTCCAGCTGGTTCATGCTGGTGCTGGCGGCAGTCAGTGTGCTGGCGCTGCTGGCGGTGTTCCGTGGCCTGGACTGGATTCGCCTGGGCACCTTTGCGGCGGCGGGGCTGTTCCTGATGCTGAGCCTGTGCCAGCCCCAGGCCCTTGCCTACCGGGTGAATCTGGCGCTGTACCAAAACGGCACGATCCACCAGCTGGACCCCTGGACCCTGCGCCAGCAGGGGGCGGGCATCAGCGAGTATGAGCTGGCCGATGACCTGCTCCGGGCAGGCTGGGGCGTAGGTGAAACTGCGGAGGATGTGAGGTATGCCATCGCGGGCTATTCGGCGGAAGACGAGATGCACTACGCCCGGGACGAGCAGGGCAACCGTCAGGTCTGGTTCAAGGTTTCCGGCAAGGCGGCAGAAGATGTCGGCACCCTGATCATGACGCTGGACGAGAGCGGCGAAACGGTCACCGCGCTGAAGCTGACGGCTGACAAATCAAATTGAAGCAGCAAAAAGCCTTTCCGATGGCCCGGTTCATCGGAAGGGCTTTTTCTGTGCCCGAGGGAGGAAAATGCTTTGACCGGATTCCGGTGACCGGGTATAATCAAAGGCGGACGTTGCTTTGTTCAGCATGAAAATTAGTATAAATGTGATTTATAATACGAGGGGTAATTAAAAATCCCGAAAAAGAGGCAAAAAAGCGAAGGAGGGAGACGCTTGCCCACATCCAAACCCACATTTTCCCGGGCGCATCTGGCCGCGCTGGCCGGCTCGCTTGCCCTGTTTGGCTTGGCCATTCTGCTGTTCCATTCGCTGGCGGGCGGAACACTGCTGGCCCAGAATCCCTACGACAGCTATCTGCTCCAGGCCCAAAACTGGCTGAAGGGCAGCATGACCATCCAAAACGGCGAGCAATACCCATGGTTGGAACTTGCGATATTCAACGAGGAGTATTATCTCTCTTTTCCGCCGGTTCCCTCGGTGCTGGCTCTGCCCTGGGCGCTGTGGGGCGGGGCTGTGCCCTCCAATCTGATCGCGGCGCTGTACGGTCTGGCCGCGGCGGCGGGGGTCTACCTGCTCTTCTGGCAGAGCGGCAAAAGTCCGGAAACCTGTGCCTTCTTTTCGTTGTTTGTGAGTCTGGGCAGCAACACCTTCTGGCTGAGCACCAGCGGCGGCGTTTGGATGCTGGCCCAGCTGCTGGCGCTGGCCTTCTGTGTCTGGGGCTGTTTTTTCTGGCTGGCCGGGCGGGAGCTGCCCGCCTTTTTCCTGCTGGCGCTGGCGGTAGGCTGCCGGCCCTTTTCCGCCCTGCTGGCGGTGGTGCTGTTTCTGCGCCCGGTGTGGGGGGCGGTGCGCAAGGGGCGGTGGAAGCATCTGGCGGCGGTGAGCGTGCTGCCCGCCCTGGTGGCGCTTGCCCTGGGGTGGTACAACTGGGCGCGCTTCGGCAATCCGCTGGAGTTCGGTCACAACTTTCTACCGGAATTCATGCGGGAGGAAAACGGCCAGTTCAGCCTGGCCTATCTCTGGCCCAACCTGAAAAATCTGCTGCGCCCGGTGCTGCTCACCGAAACGCTGGATCTTTCCTTCCCCACCTTCAACGGCTTTCTGCCAATTGTGGCCAATCCTCTGCTGCTGCTCTGGCTGCTGGCGCTGGTGGCCGGGCTGCGGAACAGGCGGCTGGATTATGCGGACGGCATTCTGGTGGGATGTTACCTGCTCACGGTGGTGGTGCTGTGCCTGCACCGCACACTGGGCGGCTGGCAGTTCGGGGCCCGGTATCTGGTGGACCCCTTCCCCTTCTGTCTGCTGTTTTTTGCCCGGCGAAACTGGGAGGCCGGGCCCGCCGCCCGGGGGCTTTTGCTGGCGGCGATTCTGTTTAATTTCTATGGCGCGGTGTATATGCTGAACGCATAAAGCCGCGCGGCAAGGAGGATGCAATGGCGCAGGTGATTGGCTGGCTGGGCGGCGGCGGAATGATCGCCTTTGTTTTGATTCTGGCGGTGCGCTGCCTGGCGCTGCTGGGCTGGCTGCCCGTGCCGCTGCCGGACTGGCAGGTGTTCCGGCGGGAGGAGCCGCTGCAGGCTCCCGCTCGTTTTTCCCGGCGGGACTACGCCGCCGCCTTCTGCGCGGTGCTGGCGGTGCAGTGGGCGGTGCTGTTTTTTGCCTGGCTCACCCTGAACCAGAGCGGCGGTTTTGGTGCCTTTCTGACCCATTTCTGGCAGCGGTTCACCCAGGCGGGCGACAGCCCGCACTATCTGTTCATTGCTCAGAACGGCTATGTGCCTTCCGGCGAGGATGCAAAATGGATCGTCTTCTATCCTCTCTATCCGCTGTGTATCCGGCTGATGAGTCTGTTCGCCGGGGGCAATTTTGAGCTGGCGGGCATTCTGGTCAGCCAGCTGTGCTGGGGCGGCTGCGGCGCCGTGGCCCTGAGCCTGGCCGGGCGCTGGCTGCCCCGGAGCCGGGCTGTCTGGGCGGTGGGCTTTCTGGCGGTGTATCCCTTCGCCTTTTTCAGCATGGGCGTTTATACCGAAAGCCTGTTTCTGCTGCTCTGCCTGGGCTGCATGCGGCTGGCGCTCACCGGGCGCTGGGGCTGGGCCGGGCTGCTGGGCGGTCTTGCGGCCCTCTGCCGTACCCAGGGCATGGTGCTGCTGCTGCCGGTGCTCTGGCTCTGGCTGCGGGCCCGAAAAACCGGGCCGCAGGGCCTCAAGAGTCTGGGCCTTCTGCTGATTCCGGCGGGCTGGGGCGGCTATCTTGCCTGCAACCGGCTGGTATTCGGCGACTGGTTCGCCTTTCTGGAATTCCAGGCCGCGCCGCCCTGGTACCAGACCACCAAATGGATCGGGGAAAATCTGACCCAGCACTGGAGTCTGGCGTTGCAGTATCCGGGGTTGGCGAACTTCATCTACTGGCCGCAGGTGGTGCTCTATTTTGCGGTGCTGGCGCTGCTTTTCTGGGGCCTGTTCACCGGCGCGCGCACCGAGTGGCTCATCTGGGGCGGGGCCTACCTGGGCATGACCTATCTGGCGGGCTGGATGATCAGCGGCCCCCGGTATCTGCTGGGCTGCCTGCCGGTCTTTTTCCTGCTGGCGCGCATCCGCTGCAGCTGGCTGCGGGCGGCGCTTGGCAGCCTGAGTGCCCTGGCGCTCTTCGCCTACGGGGTGCTTTACATGCAGGGGCAGGCCATCATGTAAAAACGAAAAAACCGCCGTTTCGGAAATCCCGAAACGGCGGTTTTGTTAACTAGAAAACCACAAGCTATGCTTGTGGACGAGAAGAGCACGAGCGTTGAAACGGTAAAAAAGAACCTCCTTTTGCTACAATAGAAGCGGGTAACGCCAACCGCAC
>NZ_JAGHKE010000068.1:0-22397 GCF_017889395.1 Allofournierella sp.
GCGATGGCGGTCTTGCCAACGCCCGCCTCACCGATCAGGCAGGGGTTGTTCTTCTGGCGGCGGGCCAGAATCTGGATGGTGCGATAGATCTCCTGCTCGCGGCCGATGATCTCGTCCAGCTTGCCGGCCTTGGCCTTGGCGGTCAGGTTCGCGCAGTATTTGTCCAGGAACTTGTAGCGGGACTTTTTGCCCTTTTCGTTCTTCTCGCCGTCCTTTTCCTTCTTGTCCTTCGCGCCGAAGCCGAAGGGGAAGGTGGCGCTGCCGCCGGGGGTGAAGCCGTCGTCGTCGCCCTCATTGCTTTCATCGGCATCCGGGTCCTCCTGGCCGCCCATGGGGCCGAAGGGGAACATGCCGTTCTCGCCCGCTTCCTCCATGAAGCTGCTCATGCGCTCCTCCATGTTCTCCAGATCCTGGTCAGAGACGCCGAACTGCTTCATCAGATCGTCCACAGGCTTGATGCCCAGTTCCCGGGCACAGGTGAGGCAGTAGCCCTCCTGCTTGGGCTGGCCAGCCTCCATGCGCTGCACGAACACAATGGCCGTGCGCTTTTTACAACGTACACAAAGCATATCTCATTTCCCTTTCTTTCGGGTGCCGGGGCCAAAGGCCCGGCTTAATAAAACGGATTGAACTGCCCAAACAGCGAAAAGCCGATGCTCTCGCCCAGCACCTGCTGGTTGAGCCAGGGGATGGACCCGCCAGTGACCACGATGATCGCCCACACGGCGCACAGGATCAGATACAGATCCACCACACCGGCCAGCAGGCCCATCGCAAAGCCCAGCAGCTTGTTCACACTGCCCAGAATGGGAATGCGGTTGAAGTTGGTGAGCACCGCCACCACAAAGCCCACGATCACCTTGCACAGCGCGAAGGCCACAAAGAACACCACAATGGCAATGATGGGGGTGAGCAGCGGAGCAATGACCTGATTCACCACCTGCTCGGCCAGCTCGGGGGCGCTGCCGGTGAGCACGCCGCCCGCAGACTGGGTAATGCTCTGCTGAATTTCATCCGGCAGAAAACCGGCGTACTTTTCCACCAGCTGGTCCAGCTGCAGCTGACCGCCATCGGCCAGGGTCTTTTCGATGCTGGTGGTGAAGTTGTTTTCAAAGAAGTTGGTGAACAGCACCGGGGCGATGTTCTGGCTGAAGATGCTCGCGCCCAGCAGGCTGGCAAGGTTGCCCGCGAACTGCACCAGCGCGGCCGCGAAGCCCTTGCCCGCGTAGCGCATGGCAACCAGCAGCAGGATCGCCAGCAGGATCAGGTCAAAGCCATTGGCAATGGTCATGGGTCATTTCCTCGTTTTCTTTTGGATTTTTTCTTGGCGTTCAGCACCGCCTGAGGCTGGCTTTCGGTGGTCATCTCCCAAAGGTATTCCCCCTTCAGGTCGTAAGCGGCAACACCGCTGCCCCGTAATACATACGCGCCGGAACGGGTGCACACCACCTTGGATGCGGGCGCGGGCACCGAAGCGGTGCCCAGCTCCTGACAATTGGTGTCCAGCAGGATCAGCCGCACCGGAGCGTCGGCCATTTCCGATCCGATCAGGATGCCCACCGCCCGCTGGCTCACCGAAACGCTGAGCAGCGTACCGCTGGGGTAGCTGTAGGTGGCCAGCTGCTCGCCGGTGGTGGTATCAAATACCGCAATGCGGCCCTGGAATACCACCAGCAGCTTGCTGGCGCTGAGCCAGTGCATCTGCAGCACCGGGCTGGTGCCCGCGTCGATGGTCAGGCCAATGGTGCTGGAGTTCAAATCCAGCAGATGGATCTTCACCGCCAGCTGGCCGTTTGCGGCACTCAGGCAGGCCGCGGCAAACCGCTTTCCGTTCTGGGAAAAGGCGATCTGCCCGGGCACGCCCTCGGCATCGCTGGGGTACCACTGGTAGATGGGCTGGAAAGTGGAGTCGTAGACCGTGACCTCCGCCAGATAGCGGCTGGAATCGGTGACCACCGCCACCGTTCCGCCCGAGGCCATCTCCGCCAGCAGAATGGGCTGGGTGTAGGTATTGGTGTAAAGCGTGCGAGTGCGGCTTTCCACCCGCAGCTCGTACCCGGCCCGGTTATACAGCACAAAGCGGGTCTTGCCGCTGCTGATGCTGGGGCGGGCGTAGTTGTGGGCAATGCTTCGCAGCTGCGCGCCCCGGGCGGAAAAGACCACCAGGTCCTTGCTGCCCAGCTCCACAAAGCCGCCGCCCAGGCTCTCCACCTGGAACGGTTCGGCGATGCCGGTCTTTGCCGGCCAGCCGCCGCCGGGCTGCAGCCCGATGCGGGCGGATTCCACCACATCGCTCAGCAGCGCCAGGCCCCGGCCGAAAATACCGCTGGCATAAAGAGCCAGCGCCAGCAGCACCACCAGTGCCAGTGCCGCGGTGCGCAGCCTGCGCATCCGGCGGCGGTGCCGCAGCGCGCTCAGGCGGGTGAGCTTTGCCCCGCCGGGCGTTTGATTGGTTTCCATATCCCCGCCCCCTTTCTCATGGATTCTTCGTTACAAAATGCGCCCCGGTTCGCCCTGGGGCTTGCCCGCCTGCCACGCGGGCAGCTCGGGATAATCCACCCACGCCAGGAACAGGCCCTGGGCCGGAAGGGTGGGGCCCGCCTGACTGCGGTCCCGGCTTTCCAGAATGGCGGGGACCCGTTCCGGGTCCAGCTTGTGCTGGCCCGCCAAAACCAGCGTGCCCGCCAGAATCCGCACCATGTTGTAGAGATAGCCGTCCGCCGTGACGGTCACGGTGACCAGATCCCCGGTGCGCTGCACCCGGCACCGGCTGATGGTGCGCACGGTGCTGCCCCGCAGGGCCACCTCACAGCCGGCTGAGCACAGGCTCATGAAATCGTGACTGCCCACGAACCGGTCCGCCGCCGCCTGCATGGCGACCTCGTCCAGCCGGCCCGGCAGCCGGTGGTGCCAGCCTGCCCCGAAGGGGCTGTCGATGGGGCTGTTCCAGATGCGGTAGCAATAGGTCTTTTCGTGGGCGGCGTAGCGGGCGTGGAATTCCTCCTCCACCTCCATGGCCCGGTTTACCCGGATGGCCGCCGGAAGCTTCTGGTTGAGCGCCAGCGGCAGCTTTTCCATGGGGATGCGGCAGTCCGCCCAGAAATTCACCGCGTAGTGCAGGGCATGGACCCCCGCGTCGGTGCGGGAGCAGCCCTTCACCGGCGGGCGGGTGCCCAGCAGGGCCTCCAGCCCGTCCTGCAGCGCCTGACAGACCGACAGGCCGTTGTTCTGCACCTGAAAGCCGCAGAAGCCGCTGCCGTCGTAGCTGATATCCAGCAGGATGTTCATGGCCTTACAGCACCCCCGGCATCACAAAGCGGGTGGCCCAGACCAGACCGAAGGTGACGGCGCAGAAGGCCACGGTGCCCCAGTCGTGGGGCTGGAACTTGAGCACCTTCAGACGGGTGCGGCCCTCGCCGCCCCGGTAGCACCGGCATTCCATGGCCATGGCCAGCTCGTCTGCCCGGCGGAAGGCCGAGATGAACAGCGGGATCAGAATGGGCACCATGGCCTTGATCCGGTCCTTGGCGCTGCCGCTGTCCAGCATGGCGCCGCGGGCCTTCTGGGCGTTCATGATCTTGTCGGTCTCCTCGATCAGGGTGGGAATGAACCGCAGGGCGATGGTCATCATCATGGCCAGCTCGTGCACCGGCAGGCCCAGCTTGGCAAAGGGCGACAGCAGCCGCTCGATGGCGTCGGTGAGCACAATGGGGCTGGTGGTGTAGGTGAGCAGGCCGGTGCCCGCGATCAGAGCCACGATACGCACCGCCATGAAGATGGCGTAGGCGATGCCCTCCTTATACACCTTGATGACCCAGAAGTGGATCAGCGGCTCGCCCTGGCCGCCCATAAAGAACAGATTCAGAATGGCCGTGAAGGCGATGATGGGAATGATGGGCTTCAGGCTCTTGAGGATGATGCGCAGCGGGATCTTGGCCAGCATGTAAAGCCCCGCCAGCAGCACCAGACTCAGCGCCAGACCCAGGAAATTGTTGATGGTAAACAGCAGCACGATATAGGCGATGACCAGCAGGATCTTCAGCCGCGGGTCGGTGCGATGCACGATGGAATCGCCCGGGAAGTGCTGCCCGATGGTGATGTCCTTCAGCATGTGGTCCCCTCCCCCTTGGCTTCCTTGCGGGCCTTTGTCTCCAGAATGGTCTTGACCGCCCAGGGCACGGTGTACACGTCCTGGGGCAGATCCAGACCCATCTGGCGCAGCTTCAGAAAGATCTTGGTCACCTGCGGCACCGAGAGGCCCAGCGCCAGCAGCTCATCCGCCCGGGCGAACACCTTGTCCACCCGGTCGTACATGGCGATCTTCTTCTGGTCCATCACCAATACTTTATCGGCGTATTTGGCGATGTCCTCCATGGAGTGACTCACCAGCAGCACGGTGGTACCGGTCTCCTTGTGGTAGCGCTTGACCTGGCTGAGGATCATGTCCCGGCCCTCCGGGTCCAGGCCCGCGGCGGGCTCGTCCAGCACCAGCACGCGGGGTTCCATGGCCAGCACGCCCGCAATGGCCACCCGGCGCTTCTGACCGCCGGAAAGCTCAAAGGGGCTGCGCTCCAGATAGTCCTCCGGCAGGCCGGTGAAGGCCGCCGCCCGGCGTACCCGCCGGTCGATCTCTTCCTCGCTCAGGCCCATGTTTTTGGGGCCGAAGGCGATGTCTTTGTAAATGGTCTCCTCAAACAGCTGGTACTCCGGGTACTGGAACACCAGGCCCACCGCAAAGCGGACCTTGCGGATGTCCTGGCCCTTGGCCCAGATGTCCTTACCGTCCAGCAGCACCTGGCCGCTGGTGGGCTTCAGGATGCCGTTGAAGTGGGTGATGAGGGTGGATTTGCCGCTGCCGGTGGACCCGATGATGCCCACGAAGTCGCCCTCCTCCACCGCGAAGCTCACATCCTCCAGAGCGGTGGTGGCGTCCGGCATGCCGGCGTTGTATATATGAGTCAGATGGCGCGTTTCAATGATGGCTGCCATGGTTTCACATCCTTACTGCAAAGGGGGTGTCAGCCCCGGAAATGTGCCTCTTTTTTGCCGCGCACCCTGCCCAACAAAAGGCATACAGTGCCGTCGCTATAAGATGGCGCTTTCATTTTTTAATATTCGCCGTTATTTCAGCAGCTCGTAGAGCGCGGCGGCGCACTCGTCCTCGGTGATGATGCCCTCGGGCAGGTCCAGGCCCGCCTTCACCAGCTCATCCCGCAGCTCGGCGGCCTGGGGTACGTCCAGCCGCAGGGCGCGCACCTTCTCGGTCTGGCTGAATACCTCCTTCGGGGTACCCTCCATGACCACGTGGCCCTCGCTCATCACCAGCACCCGGTCGGCCTGGGCGGCCTCCTCCATATAGTGGGTGATGCTCACCACGGTGATGCCGAAATCCTTGTTCAGATGGTGGATGGTCTCCATCACCTTTTCCCGGCCCCGGGGGTCCAGCATGGCGGTGGCCTCGTCCAGCACCAGGCAGTCCGGCCGCATGGCGATCACGCCCGCGATGGCCACACGCTGCTTCTGGCCGCCGCTCAGCTTGTGAGGGGCCTTTTCCCGGTGCTTGTAGATGCCGGACATCTGCATGGCCTCGTCGATGCGGGCGCGGATCTCGGCCGGGGGAACGCCCAGGTTCTCCAGCGCGAAGGCCACGTCCTCCTCCACCACGGTGGCGACGATCTGGTTGTCCGGGTTCTGGAACACCATGCCCACGGTCTGGCGGATGTCGTACAGCTGGCTTTCATCCCGGGTATCCATGCCCTCCACGGTCACAGTGCCGCTCTCCGGCAGCAGGATGGCGTTGAAGTGCTTGGCCAGGGTGGACTTGCCGCAGCCGTTGGCGCCCAGCACCGCCACGAACTCGCCCTTGCGGATGGTCATGGACGCGCCGTCCACCGCGTAGGGGTTTTCCGGGGTATAGCGAAAGCGCACGTCTTTTGCGGCGATCATCTCGTTCATTTCGATTTTCCTCTCCCCTCTTGTTCCGGGTCCTGTGCTCAGGCCTCCTGCCAGATGGCGGTGGCGCCGCAGGGCACCACGCCGCCGGTGCTGCTCACCGGCAGGCCGATCTCGTCACAGCTGGTCACGCCGCCGTACTTGCCGCACAGGGTGGTTTTCAGGATGTACTCCATCACCGCGGGCGACAGGCCGGTGGTGTAGCTGTTTACCGCCACAAACAGGGGCTGCTCGCTGAGCACACCCGCGCACAGGGCGATCAGGTCGTAGATGTTATCCTCCAGCTTCCACACCTCGCCGCCGGGGCCCCGGCCGTAGCTGGGCGGGTCCATGATGATGGCATCGTAGGTGTTGCCCCGGCGAATCTCCCGGGCCACGAACTTGGCGCAGTCGTCCACGATCCAGCGAATGGGCTTATCGGCCAGGCTGCTGGCCTGTGCGTTCTCACGGGCCCAGGCCACGATGCCCTTGGAGGCATCCACATGGCAGACGCTGGCGCCCGCCGCGGCGCAGGCCAGGGTGGCGCCGCCGGTATAACCGAACAGGTTCAGCACTTTGATGGGCCGGCCCGCGGCTTTGATCTTCTCCTCGTACCAGGCCCAGTTCACGGCCTGCTCGGGGAACACGCCGGTGTGCTTGAAGCCGGTGGGGCTGACCACCAGGGTCAGCGGGCCGCAGCCGATCTTCCACTTTTCCGGCAGACGGCGGCGGTACTCCCACTGGCCGCCGCCCCGCTCGGACCGGTGATACACCGCGTCTGCCTTGGCCCACAGGGGGCTGGTCTCGGGGCTTTTCCACACCACCTGGGGGTCCGGGCGCACCAGCAGGGTGCTGCCCCAGCGCTCCAGACGGTTGCCGCAGGTTGCGTCGATGAGTTCATAATCTTGCCAGCTGGTGGCAGGGCGCATACGCAATTCTCCTTTTTCATTCCGGGGAAACCGGCCGCTTGTGTTTTTGGGCGATTTCCGTATCAGTATAACGTGTATTTATGAAATTTTCTTGGCGGGGTCAGTCGAACATGCTCTGCTGGCCCGGAGCATCCAGCTCCTTGGGCAGCTCCAGCCCCAGGTGGACCCAGGCCTGCCGGGTGGCGCAACGGCCCCGGGGGGTGCGGGTCAGAAAGCCCATCTGCATCAGATAGGGCTCGCACACATCCTCCAGCGTCACGGCCTCCTCGCCCAGCGCGGCGGCCAGGGTATCCAGGCCCACCGGCCCGCCGCCGTACAGCTCGATGATGGCCCGCAGCATGCTCCGGTCCATCTCGTCCAGGCCCAGCTGGTCGATGTCCATCCGCTTGAGGGCCAGCTTGGCGGTGGCCTCGTCGATCACGCCGTCCGCCAGAACAGCGGCGAAGTCCCGCACCCGCTTTAACAGCCGGTTGGCCACACGGGGGGTGCCCCGGCTGCATTTTGCCAGCTCATAGGCCCCCTCCGGGGTGCAGGGCTGGCCCAGAATGCCCGCCGAGCGCTGGATGATGCCGCTCAGCTCATCCGGGCTGTACAGCTCCAGCTTGAGCAGCACGCCGAACCGGTCCCGCAGAGGGCCGGTGATCTGGCCCGCACGGGTGGTGGCGCCGATCAGGGTAAACCGGGGCAGGTTGATGCGGATGCTCTGGGCACTGGGGCCCTTGCCGATCATGATGTCCAGCGCGTAGTCCTCCAGGGCGGGATACAAAACCTCCTCCACCTGGCGGGACAGACGATGGATCTCGTCGATGAAGAGCACGTCGCCCTCCTGCAGGTTGGTGAGCAGGGCCGCCAGATCGCCGGGCTTCTCGATGGCCGGGCCGCTGGTGATGCGGATCTGCACCCCCATCTCCTGGGCTACGATGCCCGCCAGCGTGGTCTTGCCCAGACCCGGAGGGCCGTAGAGCAGGATGTGGTCCATGGGCTCGCCCCTGCGCTTGGCCGCTTCCAGATAGATGCGCAGGTTTTCCTTTACCTTTTCCTGGCCCACATACTCGTCCAGGGTTTTAGGCCGCAAGCTGATCTCTTCGCTCTCGCCCTGGTTCATCTCCGGGCTGACCAGCCGCGTGCCGAATTCGTATTCTTCCACGGGTTACCTTCCTTTCGCCATGCCGCGCAGCGCAAGCTTGATGAGTTCCTCCACCGGCAGGGAGGGATCTGCCTTGGCCACCGCCTGGGCCGCCTCGCTGGGGCTGTAGCCCAGACTGGTGAGGGCCGCAATGGCCTGACTCAGATTGCCCGCCGGGGCTGCGCCGCCGCTCACATCGCCCAGGGTGATGCCCTCGGCCAGGCCCTTGCCCACCTTGTCCTTCAATTCCAGGGCAATGCGCTGGGCCAGCTTGGGGCCCACGCCGTTGGCGGCGGTGAAGGCCTTGTGGTCCCCGGCCGAGATGGCCAGGGTGATCCGCTCGGGGGTCATCACGTTCAGAATCGCCAGACCCACCTTGGGGCCCACGCCGGACACGGCGGTGAGCATCTTGAAGCAGGCCTGCTGCTCCTCGGTGGCAAAGCCAAAGAGGGTCACGTCGTTTTCGGTGATATTCATATAGGTATAAAGAGTGGCCTCATGGCCGATGGCCGGCAGCGCCGACGACACCGACGCGGGCACCTGCACAAGATAGCCCACTCCCGCGCAGGAAAGGACCACCATGTCCAGGGTCTTTTTCAAAAGTTTTCCGGTCAGACAATAAATCATCGGGAACCTCCTGTTGCATTCAGCTTCGGTCAGCGCAGCGGTGTGCCCATCAGGCGGCTGCGGCTGCAATGGCAATGGGCGATGGCCATGCCCAGTGCGTCGGCGGTATCGTCGGGCTTGGGCACCTTTTCCAGCTTGAGCATCATGCGGGTCATCTCCTGCACCTGCTTTTTCACCGCCTTGCCGTAGCCGGTCACCGCCTGCTTCACCTGCATGGGGGTATATTCAAAGATGGGGATGCCGCACTTGGCCGCCGCCAGCAGGATCACACCTCTGGCCTCGGCCACGCCGATCACCGTGGTCTGGTTGTGCTGATAAAACAGCTGCTCGATGCTCAGCGCCTCGGGCTTGTAGGTTGTCATCACATCCAACACGCCCTCATACACCTTGTCCAGCCGCTGTTCAAAGGGCACGCCCGCCTCGGTCGTGACCGCGCCGAACGCCACCGGCGTGAACCGGTTGCCCACATATTCCACCACGCCCCAGCCCACGATTGCATAGCCGGGGTCGATGCCCAATACTCGCATAGATACACCTCTCCATATTAACCGATATAGTATACTATATTTTTTATAAAATAGCAAATGCCGCCCACCGCCAGCGGGCGGACTTCGGCCAAACAAAAAGAGCAGGACCCCGCTTGGGCCCTGCTCTTTTCTCAAAAGCCGGTGAACCCGACCGATTTTTCTTTTTTATTTCATACTATTTTCATAGTCTTGGTGTATCATAGCCGCTTGATGCTTCGTTGTATGAGAAGAAGTCTTTCCGGGATTCGAGTTCCCGTTCTCCTGTTTTTTTCTGGCGTAAAACAAAAAACAGGACGCTCTATTGAGCGCCCTGTGTGGTGGACGGTAAGGAACTCGGTGCGGCCCCGCCCGTGGGCGGCTCCGCGCCGCTTGGCCCTTTGGCCTTCGCGGCAGCCCGCCGGAAAACCTGCCACCGGCAGGTTTTCTAGTTCGGCGGTCACCCTTCCGGGATTCGAGTTCCTGTTGTTCTTCTTTTTCTTGACACAAAACAAAAAAACAGGACGCTCGATTGAGCGCCCTGTATGGTGGACGGTAAGGAACTCGAATCCCTGACCCTCTGCACGTCAAGCAGATGCTCTACCAGCTGAGCTAACCGTCCATGTCCTTTCGGCTTGATTATTATATCGAATCTTTTTTCAAATTGCAAGTACTTTTTGAAAAAAAGTTTTTCTTTTTTATTTTCCCTCGTTTTGCCGTACTCCGGCACGTTTTTCCCCTTCTGGAAAGGAGTCCTTTGCATGCATCTTCCCTTTGCCCGGTCTGAATCCTCCCGCCGATTGTCCGGCCTTTTGCCCGCACTGGCTGCCGCGCTGGTGCCGGTGGCCCTGCTGGCCGGACTGTACGCCGCCCAGGGCGTGGCCCCCTTCGGCCCGAACAGCCTGTTCTTCGGCGATATGGACGGCCAGTATTCCCATTTTCTGGCCAGCTTTTCCGAGCTGTTCGGCCAAGGAGCGTTCTACACCTGGCACAAGGCTCTGGGCGGCGAGGCCCTCAGCTGGGCCGCCTACTATCTGTTCAGCCCTTTTAATTTTCTGGTGCTCTTGTTCCCCACCTCCCAGCTGCCCACCGCCGTGACCCTGCTCACCCTGACCAAGGCGGGCTGTGCGGGACTTTCCATGCAGCTGTTCCTGCGCCGCCGGGCGGGCAGCAGGCTCTCGGTGCCGCTCAGCTGGGCCTGGGCGCTGAGCGGCTATCTGCTGGGCTTTTCCCAGAACATCATGTGGATGGACGCGCTGATCGCCCTGCCGCTGATTGCCTGGGGCATCCGGCGTATTCTGGAGGGCCGTTCCCCCTGGCTGTATCTGGTAAGCCTTGCGGCGGGCATCTTCTGCTGCTATTACATCGGCTGGATGCTCTGTCTGTACTCCCTGCTCTATTTTGTGTGCGGACTGGCTGCGGGCGATGCTGCGGACCGCAAGCTGCGGGTGTCGGTGCGCTTTGCGCTGGCCAGCCTGCTGGCAGGCGGGCTGAACGCCTGGGTGCTGCTGCCGGTGGCCGGGGCGCTCGGTCAGGGCAAGGCCCAGGCGGCCATGGAATGGGGCTTTTCCACCAACTTTTCCCTTCCCCAGCTGCTGGGCCAGCTGTTCGCGGGGGCCTACCCCGCCGGGCAGGACACCAACACCCTGCCTCTTGTCTTCTGCGGCACCCTGCCGCTGGTGCTGGCGGCGCTGTTCTTTTTCCGGCCCGGTGCGCTGCGTCCAAAGCTTGCGGCGGGCGGGCTTCTGGCCTGCCTGCTGCTCAGCTTCTGGCTGCGCACACCGGATCTTATCTGGCACGGCTTCCAGAGCCCCAGCTGGTTCAATTACCGCTACAGCTTTCTGTTCATCTTCACTTTGC
Source organism: Allofournierella sp. (assembly GCF_017889395.1). Lineage (NCBI taxonomy): Bacteria > Bacillati > Bacillota > Clostridia > Eubacteriales > Oscillospiraceae > Allofournierella > Allofournierella sp. The sequence continues at coordinate 10,977 of NZ_JAGHKE010000068.1, forward strand.
TGGAGCTGGCGGCGCTGGGCGGCAAAGGGTTTGCGGAGCGTCTGCCCGCCGTCCGCCAGTTCGCGTCTGCCGGGGCCGTTGCCCTTCTGCTGGCCTGTGCCTGGGGCTTTGGGGTGGTTTCCGGCTGGGCGGCGGTGCTCACCCTGTGCTGTCTGGCGGCCGCCGCGCTGCTGCTGGCAATGCCCCGACGGCGGGCCGCGGGCCTGCTGGCTGCTTTCTGCCTGGCGGCAGAGCTGACGGCCAACGGCTGGTCCTCTCTGGAGGCCTTCGAGCCATCTTCCTCCACCCTGCCCCAGCTGACGAAGCAATGGCAATCCACCGTGGAGGAACTCAGCGCTCAGGCTCCCTTGGCCCGGATGCAGCTGACCGAAGGCGGGCAGAACACCCCCTTCCTGCTGGGCTACAACGGCCTGAGCCACTACAGCAGCAGCTATTCCCAGACCACCTATGAGCTGCTGCAGGCGCTGGGCTGCACCGGCACCAGCGGCTGGATGGCCTGGTCCGACGGGCTGACCCAAAGTGCCGCCAGCCTGCTGGGGCTGCGCTGGCAGCTGGGCGGAACAGCATCCGACCAGTGGCAGCAGCAAGATGATGTGTGGGAGAATCCCTGCGCTCTACCGCTGGTCGTTGCGGCAGCGGACATAGAAAGTGAGCGGCTGGCGCTGGACCGGCCCTTCGACAACCTGAACCAGATCTACAACACTCTTCTGGGCGAGGACGCAGGTATTCTTCAACCCATCGAGGCCGAGCCCTCTGTTCAGAGCATGGAAGCCGGGGCAGACGGGCTGCACTACACCGCAACCGGCGAAAATGCCGCTTTGCGCTTTTCCCTCACCGCCCCTGTCTCCGGCGTGCTGTACGCCAGCTTCCCGGTGTATGACCAGTATTGCGGGGCGGATGTATTTGTAAACGGCGAAGCGGCGGGCCAGACCCTGCTGCAGCAGGAGAACGGCACGGTCTGCCTGGGGCAGGTGCAGGCGGGCCAGACCATCACCGTGGAGCTGCGGCCTCAGGACGACACTCTTTCGCTGGGCGGCTGGAGCTTTGCCGTGGAGGACAGCCAGGCTCTGGCCACTGCCTGCACCCGACTGCAGCAGCAGGGCCTTCAGGTGACAGAGTTTGCCCCCGGCCTTGTGCGCGGGACCATCCGGGTGCCCGAGGGCTGCACCGCCCTGTTCACCAGCATCCCCGCCGAGCCCGGCTGGCAGGTGCTGGTGGACGGCGAAACCGTCGCCCCCGAAACCGCCTGGGACGCGCTGCTCACCGTGCAGATCACCCCGGGCGAGCACCTGGTGACCCTGCGCTTTACCCCCGCCGGACTGGGCGCTGGCGCGGCGGTGAGCCTTTGCAGCCTGGGGGCCGCGGCGGCCTGGCTGGCGGCGCGCCGCCTTGGTCATACAGCCCAGAAAGCCCCGCGCAGCAGCCAAAAAACCTTGTGACAACGCCCAATGCTGTTAAAAATCATTTGTATATTCTTGACAAACCTTTTTTCCTGCTTTAGTATAGGTAAGGTTACGAATAGATGTAATTATATATGGAGCGATCCAATTCAGAAAGGATAACAATATGGAACGTAAAGATTTGCGCAACATTGCCATCATCGCCCACGTTGACCATGGTAAGACCACCCTGGTGGACCAGATGCTGAAGCAGAGCGGCGCGTTTCGTGAAAATCAGCAGGTGGCCGAGCGCGTGATGGACTCCGGCGATATCGAGCGTGAGCGCGGCATCACCATCCTGGCCAAGAACTGCTCCACCGTATACAACGGTGTGAAGATCAACATCGTGGACACCCCGGGCCACGCCGACTTCGGCGGCGAGGTGGAACGTGTTCTGAAGATGGTCAACGGCGTGCTGCTGCTGGTGGACGCCGCCGAGGGCTGCATGCCCCAGACCCGTTTCGTGCTGCAGAAGGCCCTGCAGCAGAACCTGAACCTGGTCATTGCCGTGAACAAGATCGACCGTCCTGACGCCCGCATCAAGGAAGTCATCGACGAAGTTCTGCTGCTGCTCATGGACCTGGGTGCCACCGACGAGCAGCTGGACAGCCCCATGGTCTTCTGCTCCGGCCGCGCCGGTACCGCCAGCTACAGCCCGGATGTGCCCGGCACCGACCTGAAGCCCCTGTTCGACACCATTCTGGAGTACGTGAAGGGTCCCGAGGGCGACCCCGACGCTCCCTTCCAGATGCTGTGCTCCAGCGTGGACTACAACGAGTTCGTGGGCCGCATCGGCATCGGCCGCATCCAGAACGGCCGCATGAAGGTTGGCCAGGACGTGCAGGTCTGCGACTGGCACGATCCCAGCGTTTCCATCAAGGGCCGCATCACCAAGCTGTATGAATTCAAGGCCAACGGCCGTGAGCCCTCCGAGGAGGCCATGGCCGGCGATATCGTCGCCTTCTCCGGTATCACCGATGTGACCATCGGCAATACCCTGTGCGACCCCGCCAACGTGGAGCCCCTGCCCTTCGTGAAGATCAACGATCCCACCGTGGAGATGACCTTCGCCGTTAACGACAGCCCCTTCGCCGGCCGCGAGGGCAAGTTCGTCACCAGCCGCCAGATCCGCGACCGCCTGCAGCGCGAGCTGCTGAAGGACGTGGCCCTGAAGGTTGAGGACTCCGCCACCAGCGATTCCTTCCGCGTGATGGGCCGTGGCGAGATGCACCTGTCCATCCTGATCGAGACCATGCGCCGTGAAGGCTACGAGCTGCAGGTCAGCCCCCCGAAGGTTCTGACCCACGAGGAGGACGGCCAGCTGATGGAGCCCTTCGAGCGCGTTGTCATCGACACCCCCACCGAGTACCAGGGCGCGGTCATGACCGCTCTGGGCTCCCGCAAGGCCATCCTGCAGCAGATGGAGCCCATCGGCACCCGCGTGCGTCTGGAGTTCCGCATGCCCAGCCGCGGCCTGTTCGGCTACCGCAGCCAGTTCCTCACCGATACCCACGGCGAGGGCATCCTGAACACCATTTTTGACGGCTACGACGCCTGGTGCGGCGATATCACCTGCCGCAGCACCGGCAGCCTGGTAAGCTTCGAGACCGGCGACGCCGTGACCTACGGCCTGTTCAACGCCCAGCAGCGCGGCACCCTGATCGTGACCCCGGGCGAGAAGGTCTACGAGGGCATGGTCATCGGCTACACCCCCACCGGCGAGGACATCAGCGTGAACGTCTGCAAGACCAAACACCTGACCAACACCCGTGCTTCCGGCTCCGACGACGCTCTGCGTCTGGTTCCCGTTTCCAAGTTCAGCCTGGAGGCCTGCCTGGAGTTCCTGGCTCCCGACGAGCTGCTGGAGGTTACCCCCGAGAACCTGCGCATCCGCAAGCGCATCCTGAACCACGACATGCGCATGAAGCAGCTGAAGGGCAAGAAGAACGGCTAAGCCGCCTTTCCTTCTCTGAACTGAGCATCCGCCCCTGTGCCGCCCGGCACAGGGGCTTTTTGCTTCCTTTTCCGTTGACAAGCCCCCTGCCCCGCCTTATGATGAAAGCAGAATGTAACGCAAACGGAGGCACTTTGCCATGGAAAAATTGTTCGGAACAAAAAAGCTGGGGTTCGGCTTTATGCGCCTGCCCCTCACCGGTCCCGCCGCCGACCCGGCCAGTGATGTGGACCTGGAAAAAGCCCGCCGCATGGTGGACGATTTTATGGACGCGGGCCTGTGCTACTTCGACACCGCCCACGGCTACCTGAACGGCAAAAGCGAAACCGCCCTGCACCACTGCCTGACCAGCCGCTACCCCCGCCAGAGCTACCTGCTGGCGAATAAGCTCTCCAACAGCTTTTTTGAAAGCGAGGAGGAGATCCGGCCCCTGTTTTTCTCCCAGCTGGAGGCCTGCGGGGTGGACTACTTCGACTTTTACCTGATGCATGCCATGAACGCGGTATATTATCCCAAATACTGCGCCTGCAATGCTTTCGCGGTGGCCCGGCAATTGAAGGCGGAGGGCCGCATCCGGCACATCGGCATCTCCTTCCACGACAAGCCCGCCCTGCTGGAGCAGATCCTCACCGAACAGCCGGACATCGAGGTGGTGCAGATCCAGTTCAACTACGCGGACTACGACAGCCCCAGCGTGGAGAGCCGGGTGCTGTATGAGATCTGCCGCCGCTTCCAAAAGCCGGTGATCGTGATGGAGCCGGTGCGGGGCGGCGCGCTGGCCAACCTGCCGCCCCAGGCCGCCGAGGCCTTTGCCGGAATGGAAGCCGGTGCGGGGCGGCGCGCTGGCCAACCTGCCGCCCCAGGCCGCCGAGGCCTTTGCCGGAATGGAGGGCAGCCCGGCGGGCTATGCCCTGCGCTTTGCGGCCAGCTTTGAAGGGGTGGGCATGGTGCTCAGCGGCATGAGCGACCCGGCCCAGATGGAGGAAAACCTGGGCCTGTTCCGGTCCTTCCGCGCCCTGTCGCCGGTGGAATGGCAGGCGGTGAGCAAGGCCCGCAAGGCGCTGGCCGGGCTGAAGAGCATCGGCTGCACCGGCTGCCGCTACTGTGTGGACGGCTGCCCCAAGGCCATTTCCATCCCCGAGCTGTTCGCCTGCGCCAACAGCCGGAACCTGTTCAACGATATGGGCTCCGCCACCTATTACGGCATCTGCACCCGTGGCGGTCACGGCAAGGCGGCGGACTGCATCGGCTGCGGCAAATGCGAAGCCTCCTGCCCCCAGCACCTGCCCATCCGTCAGCTGCTTGCCCAGGTGAGCGCCCAGTTCGACACACCCGCCAAAGAATAAAAACGAAAAGAGCGCGGGCTTTCTTCCGATCGAGAAGAAAGCCCGCGCTCTTTTTGATTCTGTTGCCTGGATTGGCTCTTAGCGGGTCAGCGCCGGCTGCTGTTTGGCCGCCCTGCGGCTGCGCATCAGCTGCCAGGCCGCGCCCGCGCAAAGGGCCAGCGTGCCAAGGCCGCTCACCCAGTCCGACACATGCTGCAGGGTGGTGCCGCTGTAGCTCACCCGCACCTGACCCGCCGGGGCGTTCTCCGGGATGGTCAGCTCCACCCGGCCGCCGCCGTCCTTATGCAGCTCCAGTTTAATGGGTGCGCTGCCGTCCGCCGGGGTGAGGGTGGCGGAATAGCCCTTATACCACAGCTTGGGGATGCCATAGGCCCCGAAGACCTGGCCGTCGAAGTCAAACACGAAATCGCCATTGGGCAGATAATTGCCGCTGTAAACGCCGGTGGTGTTGCTGTACTGGGCACCCGGCTCAAAGGCGAAGGCCTTGGCGTCCACTCCGGCGGGCACCCATTCGGCCCCCACCAGATAGAAGGTCTCGCCCCGCTGGCTGGTGAAATAGTTGGACGGGTAGTTCACCTGCTCGGGGAACTGGGTGGAGCTGACCGCCAGGTCCACGCCGCCCAGCACAAAGGCTGCCGCCAGCACCAGCACCCGGGCCCTGCGGCTGCTAAGATTTGCCAGTACCAGCGTAATGGCCAGGCAGACCGCCAGCTGGCCAAAGGCGTTGAGCCGCCAGGGGAACTGGATGCTGTTCAGCAGGGTGTCGTCCAGCATGCGCCAGGGCACGAAGGGCAGCACCAGCACCGTGAGCACCACGCCCGCCGCCAGAAAGGCCCAGGCGGCGCGGCGCGCGCCGCGCCGCCCCAGCGGGCAGACCAGCAGCACCAGAGCGGCCACAATGCCCACCAGGCCGGTGATGCCAAGGCCGATGTAGCTGGTGGGGTCAAACAGATTGGCTACGCTCACCGTATTCCAGGAAACCTGGGTCAGCGGCTGCTCGGTCACCGCGAATTTATCACTGGCAAACTGCTCCAGCATGGGCAGCCAGTAATAGCAGCTCACCAGCAGGCAGGCCCCGGCAGCGCCCAGACCGCTCAGAATCGCCCGACGGTTCAGCACCCGGGGCAGCCGCACCAGCACCCAGACAATAGCCAGAAGCCCCGCCAGGGCAAGGCTCACGGTGTGGCTGAGCACCAGACCGGTGAAGCCCAGCCACAGCACCCAGGGGCGCTTGGCTCCCTCCTCGGTCAGGTCCCACAGGCCCCAGACCACCAGAGGCAGGAAGATCATGGCCTGCACCTCGCCCACCGCGCTGCGGATGTAAAGGTTCACAAAATGATAGTGGCACAGACCGTACAGAACCATCAGCAGGCAGCCGCCAAAATGCTTTTTGGTGATGGCCCGCCCGGCAAAATAGCTGGTGACGCACTGGGCCGCCGCGCAGCCCAGCATCAGGAATTTGAAGGCCATCTCCGGCCCCAGGCCCGCCACCCGGGCCAGTGCCGCCGGATACAAAAACAGGTCCGGGTAAAACAGGCCGCTGGCGTAGCCGTAGCCGCCCAGCATCAAAGAATAGATGCGCACCGGTATGCTGGCATGCCCGCCCAGGGCCGCGGCCAGACCCTCCAGCCGCAGGATGTGGAACACGCTGTCGTGCCCGGCCACCAGGTCCCGGCTGGCAAAGGGCAGCGCACAGAGCAGCAGCACCAGCGCGGCACAGCCAAGGCCGGTGGCAAGCTCGTATCGAATGGTTTTGCTTCGCATGGATCGTTTCCGCCTTTTTCTACAATTTATGCGTTCGTATTATTATAGCACACAGCGGCCGGAATTTCCGCCCCAAAAGTTGGTATGGGCGCAAAAAAGGCCCCGGCGGGCCGCAAACGTGCGGTTTCGCCGGGGCTGTAGGTTCGATATGTTCGGTTAAATCATTTCATCTGGGTGTATTTGGGGGGCTGGCTTCCGTTTTCCCCATCCGGGCGCTTTTGCTGCGCGGGCTGGGGCCGCTTTCTGGCGGCGCGGCGGGCCAGCAGCACCACCAGGACGATCACCACCGCCGCCACCACCAGGAAGGGCAGCAGATAGATCAGGCCGATCACCAGCTCCTGCACCACGCTCACAAAGCCGTTCCAGCTGCCCCGGAAGGCGGAGCCCACCCGGCTGAGAAAGCTGGGGCTCTGGGGCGTGAGCTCGGTCACCTCGTCCAGATAGACCTCCACCGTGCTGTAGCTGATCTGGTCCTGCAGCACATTCATCTGACCGGTGTAGCTCTCGATCTGGTACTGCACCTCGCTGCGCTGCTGCTCAATGGCCAGCAGGTCCTCCAGGCTTTCGGCCTTTGCCGCCAGCTCATCCAACCGCTGGCGCTGCTGCTCCAGGCTGGCCAGACGGGCCTCCAGATCCACATATTCGGCGGTCACATCCTGGCTGGACTCACTGCGCCGAACCAGATTGGCGGCCTGGGCCGCCGCGTTCAGAAATTCGCTGTAGTTGTCCGCCGGGACCCGCAGGGTGTAGTACACGCTGCGGTCGCCCCGCTCAGCGCTGCCGCTGCTTTCGCTGCTCTGCACATAGGCCCCCGCCTGGCTGGCCGCCTCCAGCAGGTCGGCGCTCGCCTGGTCATATTGCTTGGTCTCCAGCCAGAGGGTGGCGTTGTAGATGATCTTTCGGCTGTCCTGCGGGGTGAGCGCGCCGGAATCCAGGTCGGTCACCCCCGTGCCTGTGCCCGTTCCGTTGGCAGCGTCCTCCATGGCTGCGCCCGCCATCTCCTGTACCGCGGCGGAGCTGGTGACCGCTGTGCTGGACCCGCCGCATCCGGTGAGCAGACCGGCGAAAAGGGCGGCCGCAAGCGCTGCGGCAAGCCAATGTTTGTTGTGCTTCATCCTGTTTCCCTCCTTGTTTTTTGGCAAAACCACCAAGATTTCGCGGTGAAGAATGTCACCTCTCTGACCCTTATACGAAATTGCTGCCGGGATTATTGCAGCCCCCTTATAAATAAGATACAATAAAAAGCGTTGTGTCACAAGGGGTCGACGGCTGACCCGCTTTTTGAAGAAGGATGTGTATTTTGATGGGTATGAATTTTCTGGTGGGGCAGAGCGGCGGCCCCACTGCGGTAATCAATTCCAGTCTGGCCGGCGTGTATGAAACCGCCCGCGCCTGCGGCGCCGGGCGCATCTACGGCATGCATTACGGCATTGAGGGTCTTTTGGATGAAAAGCTGCTGGATCTGGACCAGCTGCTGGGCAAGGCGCTGAACATTGAACTGCTCAAGCGCACCCCCGCCTCTTATCTGGGCAGCTGCCGGTACAAGCTGCCCACCCCCGAGCAGGACGAAAGCGTGTACAAGACCCTGTTCTCCCTGTTTGAGCGTTATCAGATCGACGCGGTGCTTTACATCGGCGGCAACGACAGCATGGACACCATTGCCAAGCTGGCGGCCTACGGCAGCCGCATCGGGAGATCATGGGCCGTCACGCGGGCTGGCTGGCCGCCTCCGCAAGCCTGGCCAAGGGCGACGACTGCGACGGCCCGGACTTGATCCTGCTGCCTGAAGTTCCCTTCAGCGAGGAGCTGTTCCTGCGCCGGGTAGATGCCCTGCGCAAGGAAAAGAACAACATCGTCATTGCCGCCAGCGAGGGCGTGCGCCGCAAGGACGGCACCTTCCTGTGCGATCTGGCGGGCGGTGACGGCGCGGTGGATGCCTTCGGCCACAAGGTCACCCTGTCCGGCACCAGCCGGTATCTGGAGGGTCTGATCCGCCATCACCTGGGCTGCAAGACCCGTGCCATCGAGCTGTCCACCCTGCAGCGGTGCGCCAGCCACCTGACCAGCCGCATCGATGTGAACGAGGCCTACCAGGTGGGCGGCATGGCGGTGCAGGCTGCCATTCAGGGCCAGACCGGCCGGATGAGCGCGCTGATTCGCCGTCAGGATGCCCCCTACGTGGCGGACTGCGAGACCGTGGATGTGCAGGCCGTGGCCAACAAGGAAAAGGCCATTCCCGCCGGGTGGATCACCCCGGACGGCATGCAGGTGACCGGCGCCTTCGAGGCCTACGCCCGGCCCCTGATCCAGGGCGAACAGATCCCCATTTACGTGGCCGGCGTTCCCCTGCACACCCGCCTGTAAGCAGCCCTGTCATTTTCAATCATTTTACAAAGCAAAGCACCCCCGGCTGGTCGGGGGTGCTTTTTGCTTTTTGCTTTTTGCTTTTTGCTTTATAATTTTCGCAGGGCCACGGTGCTGCCGCCAGGGGTCTTGGTGACCACCAGCTGGTTCTCGATGCGGCTTTTCAGCTCCGGCACATGGCTGATGATGCCCACCATCCGCTGACCCTGCACAAGGCTGTGCAGCGTGGTGACCGCCTGCTCCAGACTTTCGGCATCCAGGGTGCCGAAGCCCTCGTCCACAAACAGCACGTCCAGCTCCACGCCGCCCGCGTAATTCTGAATCACGTCGGACAGACCCAGCGCCAGTGCCAGCGCCGCCTGGAAGGTCTCGCCGCCGGACAGACTGCCCACGCTGCGCACCTTGCCGGTGTAGTTGTCCAGCACATCCAGATCCAACGTGTCCTTGGTTTCGGCGGCGGTCATCTGGTGGCATTCCAGCTGGTAGCGCCCGCCGGTCATGGCGAACAAGCGCTGGTTGGCGGCCTCCACCGCGTCGGCAAAATAGGCGGCCAGCACATACTGCTCAAACTGCTGCTTGCCCAGCCCGCCGGAAAGCTTGCCCCCGGCGGTGGCATCCAGCCGCTCGATCAGCTGCTGGCGCTTCTGGGCCTGCTCCAGCTTTCCGGCCGCGGTGCGCACATCCGCCATGGTCTGCCGGTTGGCCTCCAGCCGCCCGGCAAGCCGGATGCGCTCCCCGTTCAGGGCCGCGCGCCGCTGCTCCTGCTCCTTCATGGCCTGCTCCAGCTCCTGGGGCTGGCAGGCCGGGGCCGGGGCGTTTTGCTGCTGGGCACGCAGCTGCCTGTAAAGAGTTTGGGTCTCCTCGCAGGCCTTTTGCTCCTGCTCCAGCTGCCGGCGCAGCGCTTTGATCTCCTCTTCGGTGTGCAGCGCCTGCCGGAAGGCTTCCTCGCTCATGCCGCCGGTCACCAGCGCCTTGCTCCAGTCCTGAGCCGCCCGGCGGGCTTCCCCGGCCGCTTTTTCGTCGTTCTTCTGCCGCTCGGTTTGCAGAGTGAGGGCAGCAGCCAGTGCCTTCTGGTACTCCTCCAGATTTTTTCGGGTCTCTTCCGCGCTCCGGTCCAGCCGGACCTTCTCGGCCTGCATGGCGGCCAGGGTCTGCTCCGCCTCGGCGCGGGTAGCCTGGGGCAGGTCCGCCTGCAGCTTTTCCGCCTGCTGCCGGGCCATCTCCTGCCGGGCGGTGGTCTGTGCTGCCTGAGCCTGCAATTCGCTGCGCTTCTGGCGGGTCTGGTCCAGCTGCCTGCGGTCGTCGGCCAGCTGGTTCACCGCCGCGCTGGCGGCCTCCACCTTGGCCTGCCGCTGTGCCTTTTCCGCTTCGGCCTGCTGGAGCAGCTGGTCCAGCCGCTCGTTCCAGTCCAGCAGCAGGCGGGACAGGGTCTTTGCATCCTCTTCCGGGGGCAGCTCCTGCTCCAGGTCGGCCAGCACCTGGCGGGCCTGCCGGATGTACTGCTCCCGGGCGCTGCCCGCCTGAGCGGTCAGGGTGCTGCTGGCCTGTAACGCCTCATTGTAGGCGGTACGGGCCGTTTCCATGGCGGCGGCCAGTGCCTCCAGCTCTTCCTTATTGGTCGCGCCGGTCACGCCCCGGGCCGGGCTGGGATGGTGCACGCTGCCGCACACCGGGCAGGGCTGGCCGGAAACCAGATCCTTCGCCAACAGCCCCGCCTGATCCCGGCGGAACAGCTGGTCCGCGCTCATGTAAACCTGCTGGGCCTTGTCCAGTTCATCGCTTGCCTGCTCCAGCGCCCCGCGGGCGGCCTGCTCGCTCTTTTGCAGCTTCACCAGCTCCCGCATCCGGCTGCGGGTCTCCGCCATTTTCTCCTTGGCCCCGCTCCAGCGGTTCAGCTCCTGTTCCACCCTCTGGGCGGCGGTGAGGGCGGCGGCCAGACCATCCGCCAGCGTCTGGGTCTGTTCCAGGGCGGCGGCCTGCTGCTCTTCCAGCTTGCGGGCCGCTTGCTCCGCGCTTTTCAGCCGGTCCAGCTCCCGGGCGCAGGCCTGCTGCTGATCCTTTGCTGCGTCCAGCTCGTCATATTGCTTCAGGGCCTCGGTCTGCCGTTCCAGCGCCACCGCCAGCCGGGCGGCGGTTTGCTGATCCTGCGCCAGCTGCTCCCGTGTCTGCTCCCACCGGGGCGCCTGAGCGTTCAGCTCTTCCAGCTGCGCCTGTGCTTCGGCGCGCAGCCGGGCAGCCTGCTCCGCCGCCAGCCGGGCCTTTTCGCTGCTCTGCCACACCGGAGCCAGCCGGGCAGCTGCCTCCCACCGGTCCAGCCGGGCCTGGTCCTCCGCCCGGCGGGGTGCTTCGCTCTGCTGCTGCGCCAGCTGCTGCTCCAGCCGGGCCAGCTGCTCCGCCCGCTGCCCGGCTTCCCGGGCGCTCTGCACCAGTGCGGCGCTTTGCTTGATGCTCTCATCCAGCTTGGCCAGCTCTTCCTCCAGCGCGGCCAGGGTATTCTGATCCGCCCGGCAGAGCTCCTCTGCCAGCTCCAGCACCCGGCCGCTGCGCCAGACGC